>JBLHKV010000133.1:0-10399 GCA_047618115.1 Halieaceae bacterium
AATAATCACCGAGAACAGCAGGGATATAGGAATGCCCAAGCCGACAATCACACCGCTTCTAAAACCCATAGCAGCAACCACCAGCACCATGACCAGCGCGAGAGCCGTCACGATATTACCCTGTAGTTCTGTCACCTGGAGGCTGGCAAAATCCGCCTGGTTTTGCGAGATAACCACTTCAATGCCCGCTGGTATTGTAGGTCGTGCTCGGTCGACCAGCGCTATAACGTTATTAGCGGTGTCGACCACATTAGCGGTGCTTCGTTTGGTAACGGCTATGGTGATGGCTTCGCGGCCATTGAATCTTGCATAGCTGGTTCGATCTTTGAAGGTTCTGCGCACGGTCGCGACATCCTGCAAGGTCACCACGGTGTCACCGACGGTGCGGATAGGTAGCCCGCGCAGATCACTTGCCTCCTCAACCACAGAGGGAATTTTTACCGAGAAACGCCCCTTACCCGTATCAATACTACCAGCCGGTATCAGGCGGTTATTGCGCTGCAGCGTATTGATAAGATCTTCGCTCGAAATCTGATAAGCCTGCAGCGCTTCGGTATTGATCACCACCTCGAGCAGTTCTTCGCGATTCCCCTGAATCTCCGCTGCTAATACATCAGCAATGGACTCAATCTCATCGCGCAGCTTGATTGCAGCTTCATAAACACTACGCTCGTCGACACCCTCACCGAGCAGATTGATTTGTATAATAGGAAAATCGTCGACTGTTAGCTCGCGGACATAAGGTTCCTCTGCCGTTCTGGGTATTTCCGCCTTACCACGATCTACAGCCTCTCGAACATCCGCTAGAGCTTCATCAAGATCATACTGCGCATCGAACTCTACCAATAACGTGGCCCCACCCTCCCTTGCATTTGAAGTGAGCTCCTCCACACCCTCTATTTTGCGTAATTCGATTTCCATGGGTTGAATCAGCAGGCGTTCAGAGTCTTCCGGAGAGATACCCTCATGAACAATACCCACGACGAATAAGGGCAGCTCAATGTGCGGGTCATTGGCGATTGGCAGAGCCGCCCTTGCCAGCAATCCACATAGTACAACCACCGCCATCAGCAGCATTGTTGTGCGGGTGCGCCCTATCGCCAAGTCGATGAATGAAGTGATCACTACTGACTTGCCCCAGTCGACAAATCAGCAGAGTAGATCGCATCGACGGCCTGACCGGTAAGCACATACTCCTGCCCCACCGTAATGAGCTGCGCGGTATCGGGTAGACCGGTAATCCAGACGCCATCGGGCGTATCCTCGATGATCCCGATTTCAAAAAACTTGACCACTGCATTCTCACCAATGGTACGCACCCCAAAATCGCCAGCGTCATTTAGCGTAAACAATGCAGGGGAAACCTTGTGAGCGTAAACCTCGTCTAACTGTATTCGCGCCGTTGCCGTAAGCCCTGAGCGTAAACTGTAATCTCTGTTCTCAACCGTAATTTCGATGGGGTAGGTACGGGTCAAGGGATCACTTTGTTTGCCAATAAAGGTAAGCTTGCCGGTTATCTGCGCACCAGTGCTGGTGGTACCACTAACAACGGCGCCCACCTCCATAGTGTCAACTTCTGCTTCGGTGACGTCGGCACTGACCAGCATGGGATCAAGATCGATTAGTGTGGCACAAACCGCTCCCGGCGTGGCGTAGTCGCCCACGTTCATCTGCAGATTCTCAATCACCCCACTAAACGGCGCTACAATACGGGTTCTTGCCAAGTTCAAGTCCTGGCGCCGCAATTGAGCTTTGGCCGCTTCCAGTTGAGCCTTCGCCTTTGCGATCGCCGTTTCGGATTGCAAACCCTGCTGTTGCAGCTTAAGACTACCCTGATAGCCTATTTGGGCATCTTTCAGCGCCGCCTTGGCCTCGGCAACAGACACCTCGCGATCATCGATCGCCAACTGACACAGCACATCACCGGATTCAACCCGGCTACCGCGCTCTACAACTCGCTTAACGACGTTACCAGCGATCTGTGCCTTCACGTCTACACTGCGCTTACTTTCTGTTCTGCCACGCAGAATAAGTATTCTAGCGCGCTTTTCAGCCTTTGATATTGCCGCCCGCACAGTCACCCGCTGTTGCTGAGCTTCTGGTTTGGTACGAAGTAGTTGTTCCGAAATCGCCGGTACGGCTTCATCTTCGGACTGTTTTAAAACAAGGCCCGAGATCAACCACAAGAAGAGGCCGGCAAAGATTAGCGAGGCCGTTATCAGATTTTTACGCATTAATAGTTACCGCAGAAATGAACACTTTACCCGATCATTATAATCGTTGAGCGGAGTGCGTAATAGCCAACTGATACCGACTTTCACAATAATAAAGCAGGGCCATGCGACCTAGATCTGCATGGCCCTGTATGAGGTTGGAATTGAACTGCTAATTGTTCAGATCAAAGCGGTCTGCCTGCATCAATTTCACCCAGGCAGCAACGAAGTCATTCACAAACTCTTCGTTGGCATTATCGAAGGCATAAGCTTCAGCGACAGCACGCAACTGGGAATTAGAACCGAAGATCAGGTCCACCGGTGACGCCGTGTACTTTACAGCACCGGATGAGCGATCAACGCCTTCATACACACCAGTAGTTTCCGTCTTGCGCCACTGCGTGGACATGTCCAACAGATTGACGAAGAAGTCATTGCTCAGCGTACCCGGCTTATCGGTGAAAACACCGTGTTGACCACCGTCATAGTTAGCGTCAAGCACCCGCAATCCACCGATCAGAGCAGTCATTTCGGGTACTGTCAGCAAAAGCTGATCAGCACGATCAACCAGCATTTCCGTTGGAGAGCGGTAAGACCTGTCCGGGTTGAAGTAGTTGCGGAATGCATCAGCCGTGGGCTCTAGCAGTGCAAAAGACACCACATCGGTTTGCGCCTGGGTTGCATCACCACGTCCGGGAACGAAGGGCACTTCAACCTCAACACCGGCATTTTTGGCCGCTATCTCGACTGCAGTTGCACCACCGAGCACGATCACATCAGCCAGCGATACCTTGTTTCGATGGGAGTCGTTAAAGTCCTGCCGTATCTCACTCAACTTTGCCAGCACTCTGGCAAGCTCCTGGGGGTTATTGGCTTCCCAGTCTTTCTGCGGAGCCAGTGCGATGCGGGCGCCATTGGCTCCACCGCGCTTATCGCTGGCACGGAAGCTGGACGCAGAGGCCCATGCAGTTCTGACCAATTCAGGAACCGTAAGACCAGAATCCACAATTTGCTTCTTTAGCTTGCGAACATCCCGACTACCGATCAGCTTACCTTCGACACTGGTTATCGGGTCCTGCCAGATCAACTCTTCGGAGGGTACTTCGTCCCCCAGATAGAGAATACGCGGGCCCATATCGCGATGCGTCAGCTTGTACCAAGCCTTGCCAAACGCCTTTTGGTACTCGCCAGGATCCGCCAGAAAACGCTCGGCGATTTTCCGATACTCCGGATCATACTTCAACGCCAGGTCAGCCGTGGTCATTACCGGGGCATGAAATTTATCTTCGATATGCGCATCGGGAACGATCGCGTGCAATGATTCATCCGATGGTATCCATTGAATAGCTCCGGCCGGACTGCGGGTCTGCTGCCAATCAAAATTGAGCAGGTTCGACAGGTACAAGGAGGTCCACTGTGTCGGTGCCTGGGTCCAGGCGCCTTCGAGTCCACTGGTTGTGGTGTCTTCGGAATGGCCTTTACCGCATTTATTCTTCCACCCCAAGCCTTGCTCTTCAATAGCTGCGGCGGCAGGTTCAGCACCAACGCATTCTGCCGGCTTTCGTGCACCATGCATCTTACCGAAGGTATGGCCGCCGGCAATCAGCGCCAGGGTTTCCTCATCATTCATAGCCATACGGCTAAATGCGACGCGGATATTCTTAGCCGATGCGAGGGGGTCAGGCCTACCCATAGGGCCCTCTGGATTTACATAGATCAGGCCCATATGCGTTGCACCGAGCGGACGCTGGAGCTTGCCGTCCTTCTCATGACGATCACTGGCCAGCATCTCGACTTCAGGGCCCCAATACACTAGATCTGGCTCCCAATCGTCGGTTCGTCCGCCGGCAAAGCCATAGGTTTCGAACCCCATGTTTTCCATAGCGACGTTGCCCGCCAGTACAATAAGGTCACCCCAGGACAGACTGTGCCCATACTTCTGTTTGACCGGCCACAACAGACGGCGCGCCTTATCCAGGTTGCCATTGTCAGGCCAGCTGTTTAGTGGCTCAAAGCGCTGTTGACCGCCATCTGCCCCACCACGACCATCCAGCGTGCGGTAGGTTCCAGCGCTATGCCAAGTCATACGAATGAAGAAGGGGCCGTAATTTCCGTAGTCAGCAGGCCACCAGTCCTGGGAACTGGTGAGAACGGTATCAATATCCTGCTTTACCGACACCAGATCCAGCTTGGCAAATGCTGTGGCATAGTCGAAATTTTCTCCAGCAGGATTGGACCGCAGGTCATGATCACGCAGCGGTGCCAGATCCAGTTGATCAGGCCACCAAAACTGATTGGTTTTAGCTTGCTGGGGCGCGACCACGCCCATGCCTATAGCACCCTTGGGTTTGCTGACAGTAGCTGCTTCAGCAAACGCCGCTTGAGGCATGGCAGAGATAGCAAGCACCCCTACTATTGCCGAAATACCCACAAACTTCATCGTTTTCATGATTTTGTCTCTCTGTTTTGTGCTGCCTTTGCAGCGTACGTATACGCGCCCTAGCGTACGGGCGATTCACTTTTTCTATGCACACTAGACTATATTGCGCGTTTATAGCTGTATAATCGTTTAATCTTATAGTTTTGATAGGTTTTACCTATGACAAGGGCGCACCAATGAACATTAAAGACCTTCGCTACCTGGTTGCCGTCGCTGAACTCGGGCACTTTGGCCAGGCCGCAGAACAGTGTTACGTGAGTCAACCGACCTTAAGTGGCCAGATCAAAAAATTGGAGCAGGAACTGGGTATCATCCTGTTTGAACGAACCAATCGACGGGTGCTCTTGACCGATATTGGCGGTCAAATTGCCAAGTCAGCGCGCAGAATATTGCGCGAGGTAGACGACATTCACGATCTCGCTGCGAGCAGCCTTGACCCCCTGTCTGGTAAATTCAGACTGGGGGCGTTCCCGACGCTCGCACCGTACGTATTCCCGAGCATCGTAGAGAAAGTACGCAAAAGTCTACCCGATCTGCGCCTGATTCTAATCGAGGAAAAAACTGCGACGCTGGTAGATAAATTGCGACACGGCGATATCGATGCAGCCCTGCTGGCTCTACCAGTGCATGATGATTTTCTGGTTACACACTCACTTTTTAATGACGAGTTTTATCTTGCAGTGCCTACCAATCATGAATTAACTCGACATGACACCATCGATCAATCGACACTCAGAAACCACCGCCTGTTACTACTCGAAGAAGGCCACTGCCTTCGAGATCAGGCCTTGGAAATCTGTCAGTTGAATGGGATCTCTGAAGAGTACGACTTCAGAGCCACAGGGCTGGAAACCTTGCGTCAGATGGTCAGGGCTGGCAGCGGTATCACGTTCATTCCAGAAATCGCAAAGCGCAACGACGAATCCGGAATTCAATATATTCCATTCACGTCTCCAGTACCTGCGCGCACCATAGGTTTGGTCTGGCGTAAAACAACAACTCGCCACGCAGTGATCGATCGTTTGATTGAAGCCTTTTAGCCGGCGAGCAAGCCCCTTACTGCTCCCTGGCAGATTATGAGGCTTGACGCTGATCAACGATCTTTTATTGCGACGAAGTCTCGCTCGGTTTCTCCCGTATAGATTTGCCTTGGCCTACTGATGGGCTGACCTTCTTCCACCATCTCTTTCCATTGTGCAATCCATCCGGGCAATCGTCCCATAGCAAACATAACCGTAAACATTTCAGAGGGAATACCAAGTGCTCGATAGATAATCCCCGAATAAAAATCGACATTAGGATAGAGTTTTCTTGATATAAAATACTCATCACTTAGCGCGGCGTCTGCTAGTTGCTTGGCAATATTGAGGACTGGATCAACCAGACCCAGTTGATCGAGTACGTCGTCTGCAGCTTTTTGAATAATCTTTGCTCTTGGGTCAAAGTTTTTATACACGCGGTGACCAAAACCCATCAGACGGAAGGGATCATCCTTATCTTTTGCCCTGTTTATCCATGTTTCCAGGTCTCCACCTTCATCTCTTATTCTCTCTAGCATTTCGATAACAGCTTGATTGGCGCCACCGTGTAGTGGCCCCCAAAGAGCAGAAATACCAGTTGCTATGGACGTATAGAGATTGACCTGAGACGAGCCAGCCACACGCACAGTAGACGTTGAGCAGTTCTGTTCATGATCCGCATGCAGTATCAGTAATTTGTTAAGAGCACTGATTGCAACGGGGTCAGGCTGGTAGTCCTCTGAGGGCATGGCGAACATCATATGAAGAAAGTTTTCACAGTAATCAAGTCTATTCCGTGGGTATACCGCCGGGTGCCGCATCGCATTCTTGTATGCCCAAGCCGCAAGCGTAGGTAATTTTGCCAGTAAACGGTGAATACTGAGATTGATTGCCTCGGCCGTCCGATTGAGATTGTGCGATTCTGGATAGAACGTTGAAAGGGTGCACAAGGACGCTGCCAGGATGCCCATGGGGTGAGCTTTTGCCGGGTATGCATTGAAGAACACCCGCATATCCTCGTGTACGATAGTATGGCTGGTAATAGATGCTTTAAACGCCTCGTAGTTATCCTCGTCAGGCAATTCACCATAAATCAGCAAATAAGCTACCTCGAGAAATTCAGCCTGCTCCGCGAGTTGTTCAATTGGATAGCCCCGATAACGTAACACACCCTTTTCGCCATCCAGAAAGGTAATGGCACTTTTGGTAGATCCAGTGTTTTTGAATCCCACATCCAAAGTAATATAACCCGTTTGGTTGCGGAGACTGGATATATCTATAGCCTTTTCATTCTCACTTCCGGTCGTAACCGGTAAGTCATAGTTTGTCCCGTCAATGGTTAATGTCACTGTGTCAGTCATGGTATTTCTCCCGATCAGAATACTTACAACAGTCGTACATTTTATCGCTGATTACAATTGGATCAGATCAAGAATAGCGTATCTAAAGTATCCCAGAGAACGTGAAACACCCTGGTAATTCTATCCAGATATAACACCATGATTTAATAGTGCTCGATTGCACATGAAATTAGTCCAGACCGCGTAGCTGATAATACCCTTGGCACAGCCAACGATAGTATAATCATCCCTACTGGTGGGTTCGTTCAGCGAAGGAGTGTCTTGTGAGTTCGGTTACACTAACAATTAATGGTAAAACACATCGCGTAGAGGATATTGCAGCGGACACCCCGCTGCTGTGGGTACTGCGTGACAACCTTGGATTGGTTGGTACCAAGTATGGCTGCGGTGGAGGCTACTGCGGTGCCTGTACTGTGCATATCGATGGTTCACCGGTTCGCTCCTGTTCGTTTCCCGCCGTAGCTGCGGCAGGTCTAGAAATTACTACTATCGAGGGGCTCGCGCCCAACAAAGATAAACTACATCCCCTGCAGCAAGCCTGGATAGATCTGGATGTGCCCCAGTGTGGTTACTGCCAAGCCGGCCAGATCATGAACTCAGCCGCACTATTGGCTAGTAACCCCACCCCCACTGATAGCGATATCGATACTGCCATGGCGGGTAATATCTGCCGCTGTGGTTGCTACGTGCGCATTAAGCAGGCCATACAACAGGCCAGTACGAACCTTGCTTACAATGCCCTGGACTCTGCTGCGAAGTCGAGTAAGGAGGCGCTATCATGAGTACTTCAAGGAGAGATTTTATCAAGCTGACCGGTATTACCGGTGGCGGCCTGGTTATCGGCTTCCCCCTGCAGAGCCGGGCTGCAGCGGGAAGAAGCTCCCTCAACGCCTATGTCCAGGTATTACCCGACAACAGCATTATTATCGCCGCCAAAAATCCCGAGGTTGGGCAGGGTGTAAAAACCTCCCTACCGATGATTGTGGCAGAAGAGCTGGATGTTGACTGGGAACAGGTGCAAGTGATTCAGTCGGAGATCAACAAAGATATGTACGGCAGCCAGTACGCTGGCGGTTCGCGCTCCATTCCAGATAACTGGATGCGCCTGCGGCATGCCGGTGCAACAGCGCGTGCCATGGTGGTGCGGGCAGCTGCAGAACAATGGGGTGTGCCAGCTTCAAGCTGCCACACTGCATCAGGAAAGGTCATTAACGCAGCTGGTGCCACGCTCAGCTATGGAGAATTGGCCGCGGCTGCAGCAGCTTTGCCGGTACCCGATCCCGACAGCCTGCGATTAAAAGCGCAGGCAGATTTCAGTATTATTGGCCAGCGCAAAACCGGCGTCGATAATCACGCCATTGTTACCGGCCAACCCTTGTACGGGATTGACCAGCAGGTAACAGGGATGGCTTATGCGGTTTATGAGAAATGTCCGGCGACCGGCGGCAAGGTCAAACAGGCCAATCTGGATACTGTGCGTAACCTGCCTGGGGTTAGCCAGGCTTTCATCATGCAGGGCAATGGTAAGACTACTGAACTAATGTCCGGTGTCGCCATAGTTGCAAACTCAACCTGGGCCGCTTTTAGTGCCCGCAAACAGCTAGAGGTTGAATGGGACCTGACAGACGCAGCCCGCGATAGCTGGACAGGATGGGAGCGTCAGGCGCGAGAACTGGCAAGTACTTCTGGCAAGGAAGTCGTTGCCGACCAGGGCGAAGTGGTGCGCACACTTGCGGCCAGCGGGAAAAAGCACAGTGCTTTCTATAGCTACCCTTTTGTCGCACATGCTCCGATGGAGCCGCAAAATTGTACTGCGTATTACAGCAACGGGCGCTGCGAATTATGGGCGCCGACCCAAACCCCGCAAAGTGGAGTGAGTGCGGTAGCGCGAGTACTGGATATTGAAGAATCGGCAATCACGCTGCACCAAATTCGCGGTGGTGGCGGTTTTGGACGACGGCTGATGAATGACTATGCGTGTGAGGCCGCTGCGATCTCCCGTCAGGCAGGCGTGCCGATCAAACTGCAGTGGAGTCGCGAAGATGACATGGCACATGATTTTTATCGGGTAGGTGGTTTTCACGCTTTGCATGCGAGCCTGGACGAACAGGGCAGAGTGAATGCCTGGGATGACCATTTCATTACCTTTTCTGATAATGGTAAATCGCCTTCACGCGGCGGCGATATACGGGCTAGTGAATTTCCTGTACCCATGCTTGCCAACGCTCGTATCACACGCACCCAATTGCCCTCAGGTATACCCAGTGGCTGGTGGCGAGCCCCGGGTTCGAATGTATTGGCGTTTGCAGTGCAAAGCTTCATCCACGAACTGGCAGTCAAGGCGAACCGGGATCACCTGGAGTTTTTACTTGAATTGATGGCCATGCCGCACCCGGAAGATGAGACCGTTTTACAGGGCCTCAACCCACAGCGAGCCGCCAATGTGATTACCGCCGCCGCGGAACGTGCCGGCTGGGGTGAAAAACGACCAGCAGGCACAGCGCTGGGCCTTGCCTTTCACTTTAGCCATAGTGGCCACATCGCAGAGGTTGCTGAGGTGAGTGTGGACAAAAACCGTAAACTTACCCTGCACAGGGTGACCGTGGTCGCAGATGTGGGCCCCATCATTAATCTCAGCGGGGCGGAAAACCAGGTTGAGGGCTCTGTTATAGATGGTTTTAGTACTATGATGGGGTTGGCGCTGGGAATAGAGGATGGGCGCGTGCAGCAAAGCAATTTCCACGACTACACGCCACTGCGAATGCCCGCCGCACCTCAAATAGATATTAGTTTCCTGACGTCGAATAACCCGCCAACTGGCTTGGGTGAACCAGCACTGCCGCCTTTGGCACCGGCAGTGGGCAACGCTATATTCAGTGCATCAGGAATAAGAGTGCGTGAATTACCATTGGCGAAAAGCGGCTTCAGCCTAGCTTAAGCAATTGCTTGCCCAGATTCTTGCCCTTGAACAGGCGGTTCAGGGTGTCGGGGATATTCTCAAAACCCTCCTGGACATCGACGCTATAGACCAGTTCGCCACTGGCTATCCATCCCGCCAGGTCCGGTACCGCGATGTGAGCGCGGTCCATGTAGTCGAGCACGATAAAGCCTTTCATATGCGAGCGTGTGATGACCAGGTTCATCAGGTTTTTCGGGCCCGGCAAGGGCTCGATGGCGTTATAGGAGGAAATACCTCCGCACATCACTACACGCGCATGCAGGTTGAGATGATTCAGTGCGGCTTCCAAAATGTCTCCGCCTACATTATCGAAGAATATATCAACCTTGTTGGGACATAGTTCACCTATGCGTTGATCGACGTCTTCGTTCTTGTAGTCAATCACTTCATCGAACCTGGCAACATCT
>JBLHKV010000134.1:0-10300 GCA_047618115.1 Halieaceae bacterium
CCTGTATGGTACCCAGGGCAAATTTCACCGGCGCGCGGGGTTCCAGATTTTTACGACCAAGATAGTTCCATAGCCATGCAAAGCCGGGTGCAAAAAGAAATATAAACAGAGCGTTGAGCGAGCCGAATTGTGAGGCAGTCCACTCGATGCCGAACAGTTGACGATCTACCACGCGATCGGCGAATAGGGTCATGGAGGCTGCAGCCTGTTCGAATAACGACCAGAATACTACGCTAGCGACGATAAGGAATATCAAGACTCCCATGCGACCGCGCTCCACTTCATTACAGTGGAAAGTCAGGAACCAAATTAAACCCAGTATTACTGCCAACGAAAGGACGTTCAGTCCCACGCCCACCACCGCGTGCATTTGTACCATCCACCAAATTACCCCTACAGCGAGAACGGCTGACAAATAAATTGTGTTTTCTACCGAAAGACCCAGAAAGGAGCGTTTTTCCAGCAGGGCAAGGTTGGGCGGCTCGGCGTGTCCGAGTAAGTGCTGTTGACCCATGAGAAATGTAATAAGGCCCAGTGTCATACCTATGCCCGCGGCACCGAACCCATATTTCCAGCCGTAGGTTTCACCCAGGTAACCGCATAGGATAGTCGCCAAAAACGCGCCGATATTGATTCCCATGTAAAATATGGTGAAGCCGGCGTCACGTCTCCGATCGCCTTCCTCGTAGAGCTTGCCTACGATGGTTGAAATATTTGGCTTGAGGAAACCGACGCCGACGATGATCAGGGCAAGAGAAAAATACAGCACCTGTAAAGCGCTATCGTCTCTTACGATTGTTCCCTCTATCGACCTGCTGGCTTGCTCCCCCTCCCAGGCCATACCCAAGTGGCCGCAGACCAGCAAAATTCCGCCCCAGACTACGGATTTACGCATGCCGAGATAGCGATCTGCGAGCAATCCGCCGAGCACGGGAGTTGCATACACCAGCGCGGCGTAACTACCCAGTACACTCAGCCCCTCGATATCACTGAATAGATGGTATTTAGTCAAATACAGCAGCAGTAGAAACTTCATCCCGTAAAAGGAGAATCGCTCCCACATCTCTGTGGCGAAGCATATGAAGAGGCCGCGGGGATGGCCAAGAAAATCATTGGAAATTGACATTGTCGTGGTTTCTCGGTGCTCTTCACGAAACGGGTGGGGCATTATGGATCAAAACTTGCCAATCTGTGTAATTTATACGATATGAGGTAATGCGTGAGCCGCTCGTTATAGTAGGATTGGACGGTAGCGTCTCCAAGGGAATGGTCGATTCATGATGATAAAAAAGTGGCACAGCATAATTCCAGCGATTTTGTTTCTGTCGGGCTGTGGTGAGGGAACATTTAACAGTCCGCATCCGAAGGAGAGCGGCGATGATATTACTTACTATTCCTCCTTCACGCTGCCTCCCAAGCACCTCGATCCGGCTTTGAGCTACGCAACCGATGAAAGCGTCATCATCGACCAGATATACGAGTCACCGCTGGGTTATCACTTTCTGAAGCGTCCCTACGAGTTGCGTGCACTGGCAGCGGAATCACTGCCAACTATCACCTACCTGAATGCGGCGGGTGAGGAAGTCACGGATGACAGCGAAGATTTGGCCTACACACGCTACACACTGACCCTCAAGAAAGATCTGCGCTATCAGCCCCACCCTGCATTTGCGCTGGACGCCAATGATCAGCCCCTGTATCTGTTTGACAATGAGAAAGAGTCAGCGGCGTATGGCACGGTGGCGGACTTCCCCGAGACCGCTAGTCGACAGGCGCTTGCCAATGACTTCGTGTACCAGGTCAAGCGGCTAGCCGACCCCAAGAACAAGTCTCCTTTACTCGGGTTTATGGCCCAGTACATAGTCGGCTTAAAGGAGTTTTCGGCAGAGGTTGGAGAAGTAGAGCGCAATGGCTGGCTGAATCTCAATGATTTTGACATGTCGGGGCTGGAAGTAGTCGATGACCGCACCTTCAGTATTACGATTTATAAGCGTTACCCGCAATTTGTGTATTGGTTGGCCATGCATTTCTTTGCTCCTATAGCTCCCGAGGTAGACCGCTTTTACAAAAACCCCGGTTTCAATGATAAAAATTTGACTCTCGATTGGCACCCTGTTGGAACGGGTGCTTTCATGATGAGCAAGAACGATCCAAACAGTGAAATTGTTCTGGAGCGAAATCCGAACTTCCGTCTGGAACTGTATCCGAGCGAGGGCGCAGAAGGGGACCTCGAGGCTGGCTTTCTGGCCGACGCGGGAGTGCCGTTGCCGCTGATCGACAGGGCTGTTTTCCGACTGGAAAAGGAGGTTTTGCCCCGCTGGACGAAGTTCCTGCAGGGCTATTACGACCGCTCTGGGGAAACGCACAGTAATACTCGCGGTGTCTTTGACCAGGCTTTTGTGGTGGGGCCCGATGGCATGGAGTTATCGCCTGAAATGCAGGCTCACGAGTTGACACTGTCCGAGGATGTTAAGCCATCGATGTACTATTACGGCTTTAATATGCGTGACCCGGTAGTGGGTGGCTACACCGAAGAGCGTCGCAAGCTTCGGCGCGCTCTGTCCATCGCTTTTGATGTAGAGGACTACATCAATATTTTTTCCAAGGGTAACGCTATAGCCGCGCAGAGCCCAGTGCCGCCCGGAATCCCCGGTAACCTGACGGGCGAGTTGGGCATAAACCCTTATATATACGACTGGGTCGACGAAAAGCCGGTGCGTAAGTCACTGGAGCTGGCGAAGCAGTTATTGGCTGAGTCGGGTTACCCCAATGGTCGCGATCGCGTTACCGGTGAGCCCTTGAAGTTATTCATCGATGTTCAGAGCCAGGCCATCAGTAATGCGCAGATGGATTGGATTCGACGTCAGATGTCCAGCCTGGGAGTGCAGGTGGAGTACCGTCCTGCGGACTGGAATCGTACTCGAGAGAAGCTGATGACGGGTAACACGCAGATATATTCGCACGGTTGGCTGGCTGACTATCCGGACCCGGAAAACTTTCTTTTTCTACTGTTCAGCCCCGAGAGTCCACTGGTATGTAACTGCGATGGTGCCAATAACTCCAATTATGAAAACCCGGAGTTTGATGCCAAATTTCGCGCTATGCGGACGATGAACGAGGGTCCTGAACGCGACTTGGTGATAGCCGGCCTCATCGAGATGTGGCGCCGCGACAACGTCTGGTTATTTTCCTATCACCCACTTGAGTTTTACCTGAATAATCGTTGGGTGTACAACCACAAGCGTCATGGTATCAGCAAGCGAACGCTGCAGTATTTGCGGGTCGAGCCCGATGATCGAGCCCAGTCGCAACTGGCCTGGAACCAACCGGTGGTGTGGCCAGTTATCGGCGGCTTTGTCGGTTTTGTGGCGCTCCTGTTCCCCGCTGTCAGGGCCTATCGACGCCGGCAAAAAATGACGATTACACCCGCTACCCCGACCTTATCTGAGTAGAGTCTACCTATGTTATCTTACATTGTAAGGCGTATGATTTATGCCATACCCATTTTAATTGGTGTCAACCTGCTCACCTTTGTGTTGTTTTTTATTGTCAATTCGCCCGACGATATGGCTCGCTCCCAGTTGGGAGAGAAGTATGTGACCGCCGCTGCTATCGAGAACTGGAAGATAGAAAATGGCTATGACAAGCCTTTGTTTATCAACGCCGAGGTAGAGGGTACGGGCTCGTTTACCGATACCATTTTCTGGACCAAATCCATGCGGCTTTTCGCGCTGGATTTTGGTCGTTCGGAAAGCGGTCGCGACATTACCGCCGATGTATCTCAGCGGATGTGGCCAAGCGTTGCACTGGCGCTGCCGACCTTTGTTATCGGTATTTGGGTGAACATATGCGTGGCTCTGATGGTCGTTATGTTCAGGGGCAGTAAGCTGGATCGCTGGGCTGTGCTGGTGTTTGTTTCTCTTATGTCCATCTCGTATTTGTTCTACATCATTGGTGGTCAGTATATGGTCGCCAAATTATGGCGCCTGGTGCCAATTTCGGGCTATAACCCGACGGCCGATGCGTGGAAATTTTTGATTCTACCGGTGTTGGTCGGCGTGATCGCTGGAATCGGTGCAGGGGCTCGATGGTACCGTACGCTATTTATTGAAGAGGCATCACAAGATTACGTGCGTACCGCGCGAGCGAAGGGCTTGAGTGAGATTCGCATCCTGTTTCGGCACGTACTGCCCAATGCATTGATACCCATTCTTACCGGGGTCGTAGTTTTGATCCCCACGCTATTTATGGGCAGTCTGTTGATGGAATCCTTTTTTGGGATCCCGGGCTTGGGTAGTTATATGCTGGATGCCATTCGATCACAGGACTTCGCAATAGTCCGATCCATGGTGTTTATCGGCTCCGTGCTATACATCATCGGTTTGATTCTGACCGACATCTCTTATACCTGGGCTGATCCCAGGGTTCGACTTAATTAAAAACTGCACCGGCAAAGGGCATTCGAAATGAAGTTTTTGGTCTTGTGGAGCGACGTTCTGATATTTATGTTATGTGCGTCGCTCACCTTGTTTTTTTGGAATATGCGCCGCAGTCCTATTACCCGCGAGCGTTGGCGGCAGGTTTTTGGCAACCGTTTGGGGATGGTCACCTTTGTCGTACTGGCCAGCTATATCCTCGTTGCATTGGCAGATTCTATTCACTTTCAACGAGCATTGAGCCCCGAGCCAGGTCAGGCCAGCGAGAAAATTTATTACGATAATCAGGTATCCAGTGCTCTGGACGTGTTGCTGGGAGACATGAGCACCGTTCACGAACGTACTTACTCGGCACCGTTTGCATTGAAGTCTTTTGAGAAGATCAATTTTAAAGATGCCAATGGTGCAAGCTACCGTGATTTCCCGCTGCTGGAGTACTCAGGTGCTCACCTGGAGGAGGGAGAGAGTCTTGCTGGTGATGTTGTATGGCAGAGTATTCTGGGGCTGCTCAAAGGAGTGGTGCTCGCCTCGTTGTTGATTGCTATGCAATGGATTTTCTTGCGACAGAGCGACCTGCCCTGGCGCGCAGCGTGGATGAGCCAAGGTGTGATTATTTGCTTTGCAGTCTGGCTGATACACATTGGTAATCTTTATCATGTACTGGGTACGGACCAGGCTGGAAACGATGTTTTATACAAAAGTATTAAGGGTGTTCGGACTGGAGTTTTGCTGGGAACGCTGGCGACCCTGATTATGTTACCTATCGCGGTGAGCCTTGGCATTGCCGCTGGCTATTTTAAGGGGTGGGTGGACGACGTCGTACAGTATCTCTACACCACCTTGAGTTCCATTCCCGGTATTTTGCTGATAGCAGCATCGGTGCTGTTGTTTCAGGTGTACATAGACCTTCACCCCGATTTTTTTGAGATAGGGCTAGAGAAGGCCGACGCAAGATTTATAGCACTGTGTTTCATTCTGGGCGTGACGAGTTGGGCAACCCTGTGTCGCCTGATGCGGGCAGAGACGCTGAAGATCAGTCAGCTCGATTATGTGCAGGCCGCACATGCTTTTGGGGTGAGCCATTTCAGGATCATCACCAGACATATCTTGCCCAATGTCGTACACATTATATTGATAACCTTTGTTCTCGATTTTAGTGCACTGGTTCTGGCCGAGGCTGTTCTGTCTTACATTGGTGTCGGTATCGATCCATCGATGGCCAGCTGGGGCAATATGATTAATACCGCACGTACCGAGCTATCCAGAGAGCCCGCTATCTGGTGGACCTTGTCCGGGGCCTTCTTTTTTATGTTCACGCTGGTATTGGCCGCAAATCTGTTTGCAGACCTGGTGCGGGATGCTTTTGATCCGCGAACTGGCACGGGAGAGGGCTGATCATGGCAGCGTCAATTGTCCAAGGTGCCGGGGCTCTCGAGTCGAAATTACGGGTTGATGAGCTGAGTGTAGCGCTTACCGGTAGCGGTGCTCCCATTCTCAACAAGGTTAGCTTCGAGCTGCATGCCGGTGAGATTTTTGCATTGGTAGGTGAGTCCGGTAGTGGTAAATCTATGACCGCGTTAGCGGTGATGAGATTGCTCCCAGATGCCCTGCAAGTTACCGGCGGCGCTGTTTCCTTTGGCGACCAAGCACTGTTCTCACTGACCGAGCAAGAGATGCAGGAGTATCGCGGCCGACGTATAGCGATGATTTTTCAGGATGCACTAACCTCGCTTAATCCTGTGCAGCGCGTTGGTGATCAGGTCGTGGAAACACTGCGGCGGCACACCGAGCTCAACTCGACAGAGCTCACGCAGCGAGTGGTGCAGCTGTTTACAGAAGTTGGTATTCCCGATCCTGAAGAACGCGTAGATTTTTTCCCCCACCAGCTTTCTGGGGGGCAGCAACAGCGTATTATGATCGCCATGGCGCTGGCCTGTGAGCCAGATGTGTTAGTGGCCGACGAGCCCACCACGGCTCTCGATGTGACGATCCAGCAACAGGTACTGGAGTTGATAGGGGCGTTGGCCAGAAATCGTGACCTCGCTGTGCTCCTGATTACCCACGATATGGGTGTGGTGCGTAATACCGCCGATCGGGTCGGTGTTATGTATCAGGGAGAGATAATAGAAGAGGCTGCGGTCGACGCCTTTTTTGATAACCCGCAACAGGCCTACAGCAAACAACTTATCGATTCACTGCCCGATATGGATAACTATCTCGATGCCGTTGCCGATACTCCGCTACTGGAGGTAAAAAACCTGGAGGTGTACTTTCCGGTTCGACGTGGCGTATTGCAGCGCATTAAAGATTACACCAAGGCCGTCGACGATGTTTCTTTCACGATTGGTCGTGGCGAGACCTTGGCGCTCGTGGGCGAATCTGGAAGTGGAAAATCAACGATTGGTAGGGCTATTCTCAATTTGGAGCCTGCCACAGGGGGAGAAATTCTTTACCAGGGGGAGCTGATTCAGGCCATGTCGCGTCGCGCGATGCTGCCTTACCGGAAGAAAATTCAGGTTATTTTTCAGAGTCCCTTTTCATCGATGAACCCCCGCATGACCGTTGGTGACATTATCGAGGAGGGGATGATCAGCCTCGGCCTCCAACTCACCAAGGCGGAAAGAGCCGAGCGAATAGTCTCTCTGCTCACTCGAGTCAGATTGGATCCAGGTTTTCAGAGGCGCTATCCCCACGAATTTTCCGGCGGTCAGCGACAGCGCATAGCCATAGCGAGAGCGCTGGCAGTAAATCCCGAGCTGATTATCTGCGACGAGCCCACCAGCGCGCTGGACGTTTCAATACGCGCCGAAGTGTTAGAGTTGCTGTTGGATTTACAGCGGGAATACGGAGTTTCTTATCTGTTTATCACCCACGACCTTTCTATAGTGCCCCATTTGGCACACCATCTGGCGGTAATGCAAAATGGTAAGATTGTCGAGCAGGGTACGGCGTCCAGTGTCCTCGAAGACCCCCAGCACCCCTATACCAAGGCGCTGCTGGCATCCGTGCCACGCATAGATCGCTGAACCTGCTGCCGGCATTGTTTTTGACTGGTATTAGTACTTGAACTAAAGTGGGTGCTACGCCCACGGTTTACCAATCTTCGGAATACTTATATGCAGGAATCCTTGATCAATCAAGGTGTGGAACTCATGATTTTTGGCATGGGGACCGTATTTGTGTTTCTTGTTCTCCTGGTATTGGCCACTCTGCTGCTGTCATACCTTGTCAATGCCTTCGGGCTCGCCGATGCCGAAGTCGATCCGCTGCCTCAGGGCCAAAGTCCAATTGTAGGTAATCGTCGCTTGGTGGCCGTTGTCACCGCGGCACTAACGCTCCACCGTAAGCGGCCTAGATGACGCTTTTTGTAACATCCACCTCTTGTTGATCGGGCCCCGCCATGACTAATAAAAAAACTCCCCTGGGTATTACCGAAGTGGTTCTGCGCGATGCTCACCAGTCGCTGTTCGCTACGCGTTTACGCCTGGAGGACATGCTTCCCATTGCCCCAAAACTCGATCGTATTGGTTTTTGGTCCCTGGAGTCCTGGGGTGGTGCCACTTTTGACAGTTGTATTCGCTACCTCGGTGAAGACCCTTGGGAGCGTATCCGAGAGCTCAAAAAAGTGATGCCGAACACACCGCAACAAATGTTGTTCCGGGGTCAGAATATTCTGGGCTATCGTCACTATGCCGACGATGTGGTGGATAAGTTTGTCGAGCGCGCCGCTATCAATGGTGTAGACATTTTCCGGGTGTTTGATGCCATGAACGACACTCGAAACCTGCAAACGGCGCTTGCTGCCGTGAAGCGGGTGGGCAAACACGCTCAGGGCACAATCTCCTACACGGTCAGTCCGGTGCACACCTTGGAGAAATGGGTGGACATGGGGAAGCGGCTCGAAGATATGGGTGCCGACTCGATTGCGATAAAGGACATGGCTGGTCTACTTCGCCCCTATGTCGGCTATGAATTAGTAAAAGCGCTGAAGTCCACCTGTTCGATACCGATTCATTTGCACTGCCACGCGACTACCGGCCTGTCTACAACCACAATATTGAAATGCGTAGAGGCTGGCATAGACAATGTCGATACCGCGATATCGTCGATGTCTATGACCTACGGGCACTCGCCCACGGAGTCGGTAGTTGCAATGCTGGAGGGGACCGACCGGGATACCGGGCTGGACATTGAGCTATTGGAAGAGATAGCCAGCTATTTTCGGAAGGTGCGCCTCAAGTACGCAAAGTTTGAAGGTTCCCTGCGCGGTGTGGATTCACGCATTCTGGTAGCCCAGGTACCAGGTGGAATGCTGACCAACATGGAAAATCAGCTGCGCGAACAAGGCGCCAGCGATAAGCTGGATGAAGTGCTGGCGGAGATTCCCCGAGTGCGTGAAGATCTTGGATTTATCCCTTTGGTAACACCTACCTCGCAGATCGTAGGGACGCAATCGGTTTTGAATATATTGACCGGTGAGCGCTACAAGACAATCGCCAACGAAGCCGCCGGCGTTCTTAAGGGCGAATACGGCGCTGCCCCCGCTCCGGTCAATAGGGATTTACAGCTCAGAGTACTCAATGGCGCAGATCCAGTGACTTGTCGGCCGGCTGACTTGCTGGCTCCTGAACTGGACACCCTGCAGACCGAATTGCGGGAGCTTGCCGGTGATATGAATCTCTCACTGAGTCGCGGTGAGGGCGAAATTGACGATGTTTTGACCTATGCGCTATTCCCGCAGATCGGCTTGAAGTTTTTACAGAACCGGGGAAACCCGGCCGCATTCGAGCCGGTTCCGGGTAGTGAGCCCGAGGCCATGGTGGGCAGTGCTCCAGCCAGCTTGTCGACGAGTGCTACGGGCACTGAAACCTATACCGTTACTGTCGATGGCCAGAGCTACGTGGTGGAAGTAGCGGAAGGTGGAGAGATAGGTCAAATCAATAGCGCCGCCGCACCACTCGCTGCCCCGGTTGTCACTGAGGGCGAAGCGGTAAGCGCGCCACTGGCGGGGAATATATTCAAGGTGAATGTGAAGGTTGGCGATACGCTCCAGCAGGGGGATGTGCTGGTAGTGCTAGAGGCAATGAAGATGGAAACAGAGATTCTCGCCGCCACAGCGGGAACAGTGATCTCTGTTCACGTCAAAGCAGGTGATGCTGTTTCTGTTGGCGATTGCCTTGTGACCATCGGCTAGGATAGCCGACGCCATGGAAAATGTTTTAAAACTTTGGTCCACGTCCGGGCTTGCGCAAATGCAGAGCGGGCAGCTGCTGATGATTGTGGTTTGCATGGGCTTGCTGTATCTGGCGATTCGTAAAGGTTTCGAGCCATTGCTGTTGGTGCCGATTGGATTCGGTGGAATTCTGGCAAACATTCCGGGCGCTGGGCTCGCCATGAGCGGCGTCGAGGCCGCTATAGCCAGTGCCAACCCTGAAATTCTGCGCGGCCTGGCGCAGGCGCTGGGGGGTGTCGGCTGGGAGCATGGCAGTGATCTGTTTCATAGCTTTGAGATTGCCGGCGCCGAAGGTCATCGAATGGCCGCGCAATTTGCCGCGGACAGCGGTTTTTCGGACGGAATGCTGTACACGTTCTATACCGTGGCCATCGGCAGTGGCGCGGCGCCATTGATTATATTCATGGGCGTGGGTGCAATGACCGATTTTGGGCCACTGATTGCGAATCCAAAAACCTTGCTGCTGGGTGCCGCCGCGCAATTTGGAATATTTGCCACGGTACTGGGCGCGGTGAGTCTCTCTTCCATAGGCGTCATGAATTTCAGTATTTCCGACGCT
This sequence comes from Halieaceae bacterium, assembly GCA_047618115.1. Lineage (GTDB taxonomy): Bacteria > Pseudomonadota > Gammaproteobacteria > Pseudomonadales > Halieaceae > CALJGI01. The sequence continues at coordinate 10,229 of JBLHKV010000134.1, forward strand.
GCTGCGATAGGTATTATCGGCGGTGCAGATGGGCCGACCGCCATTTACGTATCGAGTATTCTGGCCCCGGAT
>JBLHKV010000135.1:0-10267 GCA_047618115.1 Halieaceae bacterium
TTGGGGACAGTTTACTTAATTATTTGAATTTATCAGATTTTGAAGTTCAAATAATTAAGTAAACTGTCCCCAAAACTAATTAAGTAAACTGTCCCTGAAATTAAATCCGGGTTTGGATCAACTCACACAAATTGACAGATGCTTTCAACCGTGCAGCCAGCATAAACATACCACCGACTTTGCGATGAAAGAAAACTGCGTCAGTCGGCGGCGCCTGCCAGGCATCGCGGAACTCCCACACGGAATCGCCCAACGCATTCATTCTGGCGGACAAATCCGAGCGTCCAAAGTCATAAGGTTCATCAGCCAATAGAGGTTCCATTACCAGGGAAAACACCTTGCTTAATAGATCGCGATATCCATCATCTGGCTGGTCTACGATATAACCCAATTTGGCAGCAGCGGCCATCACTCCTTCGTCATCACCCCTGAGCCCCGCTCCCACCAGCCGTTTGTAGCCGTTCACAAAGCTCGCTTTGAATTTTCGGGTGGCACCAAAATCTAGCAAAACCACCTCCCCTCCGGTTGCACGGTAGCGGTAATTGGCAAAATTTGGATCTGTTTGCACCAACCTCAACTCAAAAAACTCCATCAACATCAGGTCAAATAAAGCCGTGACCACTCTATCGCGATCAGCCTGGGGGAGATCGGCAACAACTTCGATAGGCTGGCTGTCTATATAGCTCATTACCAGGACGTTTTCACGGGTAAGCTCTTTGAAAACTTGCGGCACTAGAAATCGGCTATCGTCGGCCAGCAACCTCCCAAAAGATGCTAGATGATCAGCTTCCTCCAGGTAATCTGCCTCGGATGCCAATTGCTCCTTGGCGGCCTTAAGCAGCGGTTTGATATCAAAACCTTTGGGGAAAATCCCTGCTAGATTCAGCAACGAGGCAATGTTGTCGACATCACTCCCTATACTCTTTGCCACCCCGGGGTACTGTATCTTCAGCGCTATTTCAGATCCGTCGGGAGCATAGGCTCTGTGCACTTGACCGATTGATGCCGCCGCAATCGGTGCGTGATCGAAACCGTAGAATAATGCTTGCCAGTCCTCGCCATAAGCCAGGTTCATAGCCTTGTCCAACTGTTCCGGCGGCATTTCAACTCCATCAGAACGCAGGCGAGCCAGGATATCCGTGAGTTCTTTGGGTAACAGATCACCGGTATCCATGGACAGCATTTGCCCCAGCTTCATGGCCGCGCCGCGCATATTGGCCAGCTCATCGGTCAGTCGCCTTGCGTTCGAAGCCGTCAGCAATAGATCGCGGGGCTTCAAACCCTCGCCTCGCCGCCAACGCCGCGAACCTTCAGCCACCATTCCGCCGGTGACTCCGCCCGCCAACTTTACCACCCGAACAAATCTACCAATCCGCGAACTTGGTACTGGCGCCTGCTTCTTATCTGCCATGGCTATTTCGCTCCATGCTCTCAATCAAATACGGTGCGATCACATCGTGTCCATTGAATTCGGCTTCAAGAATCGAAATAAACGTGAATACTCCGGAAAGCTTACGGGTAATCAACGCAAAGTCACGACTGGGGACAATAAAGTGCCTGGATACCACATTCTCAGCCACCTTCCGAGCAGTGCGTTTGATCAGGTCTGTTTTTGCCCAGCAATATTGACCCGTTTCGTTGAGGTGTTCAGATTGAAGTCGCTCCAGAGGCTGCAGTGGTTCCAATAAATGGTCGCAGAATTCCGCGAAGAGCTTTTTGGCTTCGTCGCTAGTCTCTTCGGGGAGACAACCCAAACCAGTCAATCCGTCAATCACACCCGCGGTATCCATTTCTAATCCAGCTCGGATGATGTTGCCCAAGTACCGCCGAAATTCATCAGAACAATGTAGCACCGAGCCAAAATCCAACAGCACGAGTTGATCGCCATCCGGTGTAGATCGGATCAGATAATTTCCGAAATTGGGGTCGGTTTGCAGTAAGCCCCATCGATATACTTCGAGAAAGAACAACTCCAACATCGTCTTGGCCAGCGTGTTACGTCTATCTAGCGGCAGAGCTCTTATCGCGTCGTCAGTTACCACCTGGCCGTCGATGTACTCCAAGGCGAGCACCCCATCGGCACAGTAACGCGGATAGACAGCGGGTACAGCAAGAGGAATAGAGTAACTATCCAGCTGAGCGATATGGCCGGCCATTTGTGAAGCGATCTCAGCCTCGCGATGATAATCAATTTCGTTATGCAGGTGATCCCGCATGGCTTCCGTCCATTCATCGAGATCACGTCCCGCGGGTAACCACCGGGCTAACTTCAGCATTCGCACCACTGCATCAAAGTCAGCATCAATGACGTCGGCCAACCCTGGATATTGTACTTTCAGGCAAATTTTCTCGCCTGTTGCCTTGATAGTGGCCCGATGCACCTGGGCGAGTGAGGCGGCCGCCAAGGCCTGTGGGTCGACCACCAGTTCCAGCAAGCGGGGCCCCAGACTTTCTTCCAGCGCCGATTGGATCAGCGACCAGTCCAGTGGCTCGGTACGTGATTCCAGATGATGTAATTCTTCGGTTAAAACCGGTGGCAAAAAATGCTCACCCAACAGTGCCAACATCTGGCCAATCTTTACGTATGTTCCCTTGAGCTGCCCGAGTTGGTTGACCAGACGCCGCGCTTCCCGGCGCGCAAAGGCCGAATTCTCAGGACGAGTCTCTCCGCCCCCGCGTATGCGCTGGAAAACACCATCGACGGCAAACGCTCCTCCCGCCCGAATACCGGCCATACTCGCCGTCCAACTGCGGGACCAGCCTCGCTTGTTAAGCGTTTTGATTTTTGGAGTTTTGGAGTTCATTCGCTCATTATGCGCTAGACTTCGGTCCACCGGAATCTTTCATCTGCCAGCTGCAACTAACAATTACTTTTGCGACACGTTAATATCTGTAGTTCAACTATCGGTATACAAAGGACCATTCAATGGAAACTTCAATGCTCACACCCGCACTCGCGCTCATTACCTGGACCATGGTGGTATGGGGCTGGATGTACGCGCTGCGAATCCCCGCGATGCAGGCTGCGGGAATCGATGCACAGGAAGCAGCGCATCCTGGCTCACTCGACGGACTGCCATCTAATGTGCGCCAGGTTGCGGACAACTACAATCACCTTCACGAGCAACCAACTATCTTTTATGCGTTGGTATTTTACACCCAACTGACCGGACTCGCTGATGGTTTTACCATCGCCGTGGCGTGGACTTATGTCGCACTGCGTATCGTCCACTCACTCACCCAGTGCATAAGTAACAACGTTATGCTTCGCTTCTCGGTTTTCTGCCTGTCGTCCATTACATTAATCGTGCTAGTTGGAAAAAATCTGCTTGCTCTAACCTAGCGATAAATCGATGAGTTAAGCTCTGCGCTGGCAACCAGGCAAGCTACACAACATCTCAAAAATGAGGTTGGCTGCCAGCAGCGCGGTATTTCCAGAGGGGTCGTAGGGCGGTGAAACTTCGACGAGATCACAGCCTACGAGGTTCAGACCCCAGATGCCTCGAATAATTTCCAGGCCCTGTGAAGTACTTAAACCAGCTGGTTCTGGAGTACCCGTACCGGGTGCTACTGAAGGATCTAGCCCATCGATATCAAAACTTAGATAAACCGGCGTATCTACTCCAATCGCCTCGCGAATTTCTGTCATCAAGGGCGCCAAGGACTTGTACCAGCACTCCTCCGCCGTTACAACTCGCACGCCACGATCTCTGGCCCAGTCGAAATCTTCAGCGGCATAGCCCGTTGCCCGCAACCCTATTTGAAACATTTTTTGGGGATCTACTAACTGCTCCTCAATCGCCCGACGAAAAATCGTGCCGTGGGTAATTTTCTCGCCAAACATTTCATCATTCACATCGGCGTGGGCGTCGACGTGCACCAACGCCATTGGACCATGGATTTTGTGCTGCGCACGTAAAATAGGTAGCGTAACAGTATGGTCGCCTCCCATGGAAACCGTTTTCGCACCGGCATTGAGTAGCCCATCAAAATGGTTTTCGATGAGTCCAATCGACTTTTCCAAACTAAATGTATTCAACGCCACATCACCAACGTCGGCAATCTGGAACGAATCGAATGGCGCCGCTCGCGTGGCCATTCCGTAGGGTCGCACCAATACAGATTCAGCTCGAATTTGGCGTGGACCATAACGTGAACCGGTACGATTACTGGTTCCGATGTCCAGCGGCACCCCGACCAACGCAACGTCCAAACCCTCCGCATTAGTCTGCACCGGTAGCCGAAACATAGTCGCCGGCCCTGCAAAACGAGGCATTTCATTGCCGCTTAGCGGTTGATTAAAGTCACTCATAGCATCATTTATCCAGTTAAAGTAGCGACAGCAGTCTAGGCAACCATCAGGTTCTCTCTGGTAACATAGTCCAGCGTGTCCGCTAAAGCCATGCCCAATTTATCAATCAACTCATCTACCTGCTTCTCGTTAATGATTAACGGCGGGCACAATGCAATGCTGTTGCCGCCCATGGCGCGAACTATCATTCCATGCTTCTCGCTGGCCTTCATGCAAAACCCTCCGACGGCGTTATCGGCGAACGCTTGTTTTGTAGATTTGTCGGCAACCAATTCTAAAGCGGCAATTAGACCTACACCCCTGACCTCGCCAACCAATGGGTGGGATTCAAATTCCCGCAAACGAAGCTGCAGATAATTTCCAATTTCAGCGGCATGTGCAAACAAATTTTCTCGTTCATAAATTTCGATGACCTTCGAGGCAACCGCACAGGCCACTGGGTGGCCGCTATAGGTATAACCGTGCCCAAATACGCCCACCTCCGCGCTTGCTTGAATCATGGGTTCGTACATATCACCGGTAATAATCGCGGCACTCAGAGGCATATAGGCAGAAGAAAGTGCCTTGGCAAGGCACATCATCTGAGGCTGAATACCATAGGTTGTCGCCCCAAAGTCGGCCCCGGTACGACCGAAGCCACAGATCACCTCGTCATCCCACATCAAAATATCGTATTTACTCAGAACTGCCTGGATCTTCTCGAAATAGCCTGGTGGTGGCACCAACACGCCGCCGGCGCCGCTAACTGGCTCGGCAATAAATGCGGCGATAGTATTGGGGCCTTCAGCGAGAATCAGTTGCTCAAGTTCATCGGCGCGTCTACTTGCGAATTCTTCCTCCGTTTCTCCAGGCAAGCCATCACGGTAGTGGTGTGGCGCTCCCGTACGCAGTACGCCAAGAGCATCAAACGGCAAGTCAAAATGTGTATGGTTTGGTGCCAGCCCGGTGAGAGCGGCCGCAGCCACCGTCACGCCGTGATAGGCGCGCTCCCGGGCTATAATTTTGAATTTCTCAGGTTTGCCAATAGCGCTAAAGTAGTAACGAAGCAATTTGATTTGGGTATCGTTAGCATCGGACCCCGAACTACCGAAGAAAACCCGAGCATCGTCCATCGGTACCATGGACGACAACTTGTCGGCCAACGCCATTGCCGCCGGATGTGTTTTACCTCCAAACATGTGGCTGTAGGTAAGCTTACGCATCTGCTCTGTAGCAGTCTGGATAACTTCTTCGTTACCATACCCCAACGCCGTGCACCATAGCCCCGACATTCCCTCGAGGTAGCGTCGGCCTTCGTTGTCGTAAACGTAAACTCCCTCACCACGTTCTATCACCAGTTGCTCGGTGGCCATCAAATTTGTCGTGGGATAGATCATTTGACTCATTTTATTCCCCTCAGTGAATGCCGACCTGCCGGCAAACCAATGTTGACCGACCATTGTAGATGTTGATAAAGTATCCACAAGTGACTATATTTCTCCATTTTGGTAACTAAGGATCACCAATTCATGGCGTTAGCAGCAAATTTTCCACTCAACACTCTACGGGCTTTTGAAGCAGTGGGCCGTCACTGTCACGTTCGCCGCGCAGCCGAAGAGCTTTGTCTTACCCACGCAGCCGTGAGCCGACAAATTCGCAATCTAGAGGATCGGATTGGAGCTGCATTGTTCACCCGCGAAGGCAATCGCATGCAATTGACAGCTGCGGGACGCCGCTTCCTGATTGTCGTACAGGGGGCTCTTCAACAGCTACAGCAGGGCGTACTCTATCTGGACCCGGAATCACTTGCCGGTGAACTGGTAGTGGCGGCCACACCTTCCATTTCGGCAAATTGGGTGCTTGACGTCATTAGTGCGTACCGAAGTAAATATCCCGAGGTCGTCATCAAAGTTGACACCATTGAACCAAGGCAGCGTACTTTGCCACACCAATTGGATGTCGCCATTTGCCTGGGCGAACCACAGGTCGGTGGTCGCCAAAGCCGCAAGCTATATCAGGAACACTACTTCCCGGTATGCAGCCCGACCCTGCTCCACTCGGAGCATCCAGTGCGGGTTCCCGCCGATCTGAAGGCCTACACATTACTATACGAGCAGTTCAACCACTGGTCGCGCTGGTTTGATCTGCAGGGAGTCGACCCGGCGCCACCAGTAGGGGAAATTAAACTAGATTATGGCTACCAGGTGATAGAGGCCGCTCGTCGGGGTATGGGCATAGGACTTGCCGACCAACTCGAGGTGAATGAAGATTTACGTAGTGGCAAATTGGTGCGGATTCTGGACGAGGTACTGCCTGTCGATGAATCGATATATCTGATTACGGAGAAGGAACAGCAACAGACCATTCGAGCACGCCTCTTCGTGGAGGAGCTTGAAAACCACCTGGCGGAAAATCTCACTCCCGTTCAGTAAAGCGCAAGGACAGTGCTTTGAATAGCGCGGTTTCGACTCGATGAATTTCCTGTATTTTTTGCTGCGCCGGCTGCCAACAATCATCCTCAGTGGGCACGAGGTCACGCATAAGGTCCGCCAGGCTATTCCAAAGCGCCGCAGCCTTCTGACTTGCGTCAACTACTGCGGCGTCGACCAGGTCGGGACGCTGCACTCTAGCCCACCCGATGAAATCGGCGAACAGATTTCTAAAAAAGCCCCCACCCGTACCAAATTTGACAATACAGTTATCAATATAGCGAGCATAAATCAGCGCTTCCTCGCCGCAAGGCCAGGAATCCATAGCATTGGCAAGCGTTTGGATTCCCGCCAGCCCGCTGTCAAAGCCAACCAGGCCTGTTAGCCCAGCTCCAAACACTTGTGGATGGTCGGAGCCGAGCATACGCCCTGTTGTGCGTTTAAGAGCTGTTTCGCAGGCTTCGCCGAGGCTATGTTGGACATCACCGGAATAGAACTTACCCCAGAGATTTTCACTCGAGATCCCAACTGGCGCATTACGACTCAGGCGTAGACCTTGCATAGAACAGGTTTGAGTTTCAACATCGGTTCGATCTGCCAGATAGGTGTCCTGTAACTCATCGTCATAACCGAGCAGGACAAAGCGATGACCAGGAAAATGAACCTTATATTCCCTATAATCAAGATAGAGAATATCGCCAGATAACATTGTCGGTCGTCCAGCCGCAACCTCTGCAGCAACCTCGGACCACGCAAGATTATCGTCTGCTTGCCTCGTCTCCCGGTAATCCAACCCCAGCGCCGACGCCAGGTCTGCCTCCATGCTAGCCCCCCTGCCAAACAGCATAAACGGCGGCCTTTCTGTTACAACAGAGAGAAACATACAGTCTAATCCGGAGCCCAGTCCAAACACCACAGCCTCATCCAGCTCCAGTCCACAGTAGTGAAAGAGCAGATTGCGCATCGAACCACTGCCGCAATGCTCTGCGGTGAGGTTTCGATAGTCTTCGATCAATACTCGCATACAGCGCTCCTGGCAATTATGCAATTATGGGGACAGTTTACTTAATTAGTTATGGGGACAGTTTACTTAATTAGTTATAGGGACAGTTTACTTAATTAGTTATGGGGACAGTTTACTTAATTAGTTATGGGGACAGTTTACTTAATTCTGTAAAACTTCGTAGAAGATGAAATTTTACAGAATTAAGTAAACTGTCCCCATAACTAATTAAGTAAACTGTCCCCATAACTATTTAAGAAAATTGCGCCGCGAATCTGGGTGTTGCAGTAGTTCTATCACGCTTTCTATCTCACCGATGGTGAGTTCTTCATTAGCGGCCAGTGAACTGCACAGGTTAAATCCGGCTGGAGCTACAGTGGCTCTCGTGTTGTGTAGTTCTAATGCTGAGCCACCGCCTGCAATCAAGTCGTGGATAAGCGCCGGGCTCAACATTGCTGCTGTTTCGACAACGGGCAGTTGTACGACATTATGTAGCGCGGTCAGTAATTTTGGCCCAACAAATTGCGGAGGCAGCGACCCGATATTACAACCGACCAGGCGCAGTGCAGTGTCCAGGTAAAAATTCAGAAAGCTGTTGCCCCGACGATACATCATGAATGCATTGTGAACCTTGACCCGGGCGCGGAGTTTTCCTCGTTCATCACGCTCGATCCAAATCTCACGACCCATGGCATAACTTTGATCAACCAGCGACAAGCCCAACGGGTTAAAGATTAGAAAATCGGCATCGCACCATACGACAGTATCGAACCCCTCTGTCAGTGCCCTCTCGATGGCATAGAGCCGACCGATGTCTGTAGCGATTACCGGTTGATCGCTACAGCGATTCATTATTGTAGTCGGGATTGGCTCAAATAGTTCATCGCCGATAAACCGATATGAATAATTATTGAAATCTGCCCAGTACCGCACCGATGCCAGACAAGTATTCAGGAACCGGTACGGCAGCGGATCGCGATGCGATTGCAGGACGAGAACCGAGTTCTTCACGACTTTGCTCCAAAGCCCTTGCCCTTAGGTTTGTAGGGTCTTACGGGCATTTTCTTTGAAAGCTTCCCGACGCTTCGCGTCATTCAATAAACTGTCGACGGCAAAGGGAACCTCGATGCCGCGGCGTAGCCCCGGCTTTTCTTTCATAACACCCAGCCAACGATCAAGATTTTCCAAACCATCGCGCGACACGCCAGACCATCGATAGGTGCGCACCCAACACCAATTCGCGATATCGGCAATCGAGTAGTCATCGGCCAACCACTCGTTATGGGCAAGATGTGCATCCAGCACTTCAAACAAGCGTCGACACTCATTCTGATAACGGTCGATAGCTGGCTGGATAGTCTCGGGAAAGTATCGAAAAAAAACATTGGCCTGCCCCATCATTGGCCCTACCCCGCCCATTTGAAACATCAGCCACTGGATGACCTTCGATCGACCTTTAGCATCAGTAGGCAACAGTTTCCCGGTCTTTTCGGCGAGGTACATCATAATTGCACCAGACTCAAAAACAGCGAACTCCTCGTTGTCCTTATCGACGATAGCGGGAATACGTCCATTAGGGCTTATAGCTCTGAAGGACTCAGTGTGTTGATCACCCGAACTGATGTCAACCAACTGAACCGTATAATCCAAGCCCAACTCTTCTAATGTACAACTAGCCTTGTGTCCATTTGGCGTTGGCGCTGTGTAGAGTTCTATCATGGTTAAAGTGTGGCCCCGCCGTCGACAATAATCGTTTCCCCAGTGGTGTAGCTACCGGCTTCCGACACCAGGAACAATACCGCTCCAGCCATTTCCTCGGGTACCGCGTGACGTCCCATCGGAATGGTCTTCATGGCGGCATTGTAGATGGCTTCGTTTTCGAATAGCGCGCCGGCGAACTTGGTCTTGGTGAGTCCGGGTAACAGCGCGTTAACCCTTATGCCGTGAGGCCCACACTCGCGAGCGAAAGCCTTGGTCATACTCACCACGGCGGCTTTGGTTATGGAATAAATCCCTTGTAACGGGCCTGGTCGAACGGCATTAATTGATGCAGTGTTAACGATACTGCCTCCGCCGTTAGCTTTCATCAGTTTTCCAGCCGCGGTCGACATAAAGAAATAACCGCGAATATTAACGTCTACAGTTTTGTTGTAGGCACCTAAATCTGTATCGAGAATATCGCCAAAATAAGGGTTTGTTGCGGCATTATTGATCAGTATATCGAGACGCCCGTGGGTCTGTTCTATATGTGCAAAGATGGTGCCAATATCTTCCATACTACCCACGTGACAGGCAAATGCCTCGGCACTACCCCCAGCTTCTTCAATGGCGTCAGCCACTAACTGGCAGCCGTCAATTTTGCGACTCGACACAATCACGTGAGCACCCTGCTCTGCCAGTAGCTTTGCTATCGCCTCGCCGATTCCGCGGCTGGCACCGGTGACGAGGGCTACTTTTCCGGTGAGATCAAATAAATTGGTCGACATAGATAGATTCCTTGACTAGCTATTAATCCAGCAACAGGGTTGCCAGTCTTTTTCTGTG
>JBLHKV010000136.1:0-10249 GCA_047618115.1 Halieaceae bacterium
GAGCTATTTCACCTGCAAATTGCCGACAACCCAACAACTCCACATGAAGACGCGGATCGGCGCTGGCATTTTCGCTACGGTTATATATCCTCAAGCTACAGCGACTACCTGGACGGAACTAAAAAGCTATCATTGGACGACGTTTTGTTCGCTCCCGGTGAGGATGTTCGTACCCAACAAAACTTCCCTGTAGTACCGCATGAAATCACACAAGAGGTTCATGCAGTCTCATTAGGCTACGATATTAATGACGATTTCAGTTTGAATGTAACTGTACCCTATGTGAAACAACAAACCGATCATATCAGCGTCGTTCCGGGATACGATCATTTCAATATATCCTCTAAAGGCCTTGGAGATATTATTGTGGTTGGCCGGTATAGTTTGAGTGAGACGACCAATGGTAAATGGAATATCGGGCTTGGTCTGAGTTTTCCTACTGGCGGAATCGACGAACAGGGCGATACTCCCAAAGGGCCGGGCGATCAGCAGCTACCCTATTCAATGCAACTTGGGTCGGGTACCTACGACATTCCTGCATATATTGCATTCAGTGGAATTACCGAAAAATTTCGATGGGGCGTTGACGCAAATGCAAAGGTTCGTCTTGGGAGCAACGATCGCGACTATTGCCTTGGGAACTCAGTTGGACTAGCAGCGTGGATTCGATTTGAGATTGGCAACAGGATTGCTCCTTCTATGCAGCTGTCCTATACCAATTGGGGTGCTATCAACGGCAAGGATGAAGAATTAGTGGTGCCGGGAGCCTTTCCATACCCGGCTGGTGTGCTTAATCCCCGGCTGTATGGTGGGCAGATTGCCGAACTGACTTTGGCTTTGGATATCCCTGATTTTGTTTTCGGCCAAGATTTGAGAATAGGCTACAGTTTTCCTGTCTATCAGTCGTTGAACGGGCCTCAGCCCGGTAAGGACTATAGCTTCTCGATAAGCTTTACGACGGCTTTCATGTAGGTAGGCTGTTGAAGGTAGCGCCCGGTTGGTCTGCTGAGCAGTTTAAACTGCATCTGGCTGTATAGTGGTAATCCGGTGTGAGGCCGCTACACAAGCTGCTTGGTCGTATATGCCCGATAACAGACTCAATACCTGCGCTACCTGGTCCATACGCAAATCGCTGTCTGCCAGGGAGCGTGTCAAAGGTGTCAGTAGTTCCCGTCGCAATCGCGCATAACGATCAGTTGCCTGCACCCCCTGGTCCGTAGCCTGGTAGGTAGCGCCTTTTTTATGCCCTTGGCTGCCAAGCTTCTCAATCAAACCCGCCTTGGTGAGTTTACGCAGGTTGTAATGGAGATTGGTGGGGTCGCTGCGGTTCATCAAGCGGGCAATCTCTGAAATACTCTTGGCTCGCTCGTGCATGCGAATTACGTTGAGAATGGCATAGTCGAAGCCATTGCAAGGCTCTGGGCAAGCATGCGCGCAGGCTGCAAGGTCGTCTGTCCAGCGGGCAAATGCAGCTTCATTTCGATAGATGGCGAACTCAATCTCGGTAAGAGACACCTCGTGCTCATCCGTGGCCAAGTGCCAATGTCGATCAAGTCCCGTCTGGGAGAGGTCAGCTGAACGTGGTTTGGGGTTCTGTTGTGTCATAGATACCTCTTGTTAATCCGACGACTGCCAGACGTTGTTCGTTTACACGAATCTGCAATAAGCACTATAGCGCGACCGCTGGCAGATAAGAATTTATCAGCAGATCTTTACATCCTGTAATTTAAGCGTTAATTTAATGATATAGTTTATACTTAAAATGTTTATAATCAATGCGATCTCAAACAAGGGATCACCAAGCTTAGGAGGCTATGTGTCAACCTCAAGCAAAATGTTCAATAACAATAAGCTCAAGCTCGGTATATTTTCTGCCAACTGCTCGAGCGGGATGGCGGTCACCAAAGTACCGGAGCGCTGGAAAAATTCCTGGCAGAACAATCTCGAACTGGCGCAAATGTGCGATGACGCAGGCTTGGAATTTTTACTGCCCATCGCTCGCTGGATTGGCTACGGCGGTGAAACTGACTTTCACGGTAGCGTACTGGAAACGGTAACCTGGGCTGCCAGTCTGTTAGCTTGCACCCACTCAATTCAGGTATTCGCCACCGTCCATACGGCATTCAATCATCCGGTTATCAGCGCCAAGCAACTCGCCACTATCGATCAAGTGAGTGGCGGACGCATGGGGCTCAACGTTGTTGCCGGCTGGAATAAACCAGAATACGAAGCCTTCGGTGTCGAGTTACCGCAAGTTCATGCCGACCGTTATACTCTCGCTCAGGAGTGGTTTGACGTCATTCAAAAGCTCTGGCAAGAAGATAAACCCTTCGATTGGAATGGAGATTTTTTTCAACTCAAGGGGGTCTACGGCTTACCTCACCCTGTCCAGTCGCGGGTACCCATTCTCAATGCAGCGGCGTCGGTGGAGGGGCGGGCTTTCGCACTCCGCAACGCCGACTTCCTTTTTACTCCCCTGTTCGATTTTGAACAGGGCACAGCAACCGTTGCCGAGATTAGTGGTAACGCTGCGGCCGCGGGGAAAGACGTTGGCGTTTTTACTTTTTGTTCTGTTGTTTGTCGGCCTAGCATGAAAGAGGCGGAGGACTATCTGCACTATTACGCAGATGAACTGGCAGACTGGGAAGCTGTCGATTATTTAATGGAGCTTCAGGGAATGCACGCGCAATCCTTTACACCGGAAGCGCTGGCCAAGTTTCGCGACCGCTTTGCCTCAGGTCATGGCGGCTTTCCCCTGGTAGGTACGCCAGATCATATCGCCGATCAACTGGAGCAACTTAGCGCTACCGGCTTGGCGGGTACCACCTTGTCTTTCGTCGACTATGTGGCTGAGTTCCCTTATTTTCGTGACGAAGTTATCCCACGGTTAGAAAAAAAGGGGTTGAGAAACCCCGTTCCTTCATAACATCTATATAAAGAGAATGTGACTATGAAAACTTACAAGAAGATACTTAGTCGTGCCATCGCTCTAGCTTCCGTCGTAGCACTGAACCCTGCTACGCAAGCCGCGGTGCTTGAGGAAGTAATTGTTACGGCGCAAAAGCGCGAGCAAAACCTACAGGATGTGGGTATATCCATCAGTGCGTTCACCGGAAATCAACTGCGTGAGCTGGGCGCAGTGCAGAGCTTTGATATAGCCAATTTCACGCCAGGAGTGCATATCAGCGGCAATCTGGCCGGACAAAACACCCAGTTTACTATTCGCGGTGTTACCCAAAATGATTTTAATGACGTGGTCGAAGCCCCTAACGCGGTTTACCTCGATGAGGGTTATATCGCCGTCGCGCAGGCACAGACCTTTGCTCTTTACGATATTGATCGTGTTGAAATCCTGAAGGGTCCGCAGGGAACGCTGTTCGGTCGTAACGCGACTGGTGGTTTAGTTCACTATATCAGCCGCAAACCCAATACAGAGCAAGCCGAGGGCTATGTTGACCTCAACTACGGTAGTTTTGATACTGACGCCAACGCCAATACAGCACGTCTGGAGGCGGCCTTCTCGGGGCCTCTTTCAGACACTGTCGCAGCTCGCGTGGCAGTTATGTACGAAGACACGGATGGTTACCTTGAGAACGTGTATCCATTCGGAGAATTTGGCGCAGCTAGCGTAGGTGCCAGTACATCCAACTCGCCGGGAGAAGGGGCGGGTGCTGATCTTGGCGCATCGGAAACCACTGCCTTTCGCGGTAGTCTGATTTTTAATCTGAACGACGAAAGCTCCTTTTTTGTATCCGCCAACTATGCCAGTAGTGATTTATCTACGGGCCCCTACCAGTCCAAGCCCACTATTGGTGTTTTGGATGCCGGTGGAGAATTAATAAACGTCATCGATGTTAGCGCCACTGAGACCCGGGCGACGATTGCCGCCGATGGCAGCGATGGTGGATCCGATCAGGGCAACAGTGGAACGCTTGGCGGTCCATTTGGTCGCCCTGTACCGGGCGGCGATTTTTTTGGATACATCGATCCTGACGGCGACGACTTCTCTTTCTCTGGTGACTTTGCCTTCGCCGACAACGGCGAAACCGATACTTGGGGCGTCAATGCCAAGTACGATTGGCAAATAAATGAAAACCTCGACTTCGTCTGGATTAGTGACTACAAGAAGTATGAAAAACTGCTTTTCATTGATGTGGACTCCGCTCCCGTGAATCAGCTTGCCAACTACGCAGGCGTAGATGCCAGTAGCTTCACTCAGGAGTTTCGTATCAGTGGAGAGGCTGACAGTATGCGTTGGGTGGCTGGATTCTTCTATCTCAACATCGATACCCAGTCCGATAATGGACTTAAAGCGCCGGCCAATGGCTTAGCTGCACTGTTTGGCTTTGACAGTCTAACCGGCGTAGACATTGGTGTAGAAGCCGAATTGGAAACTGACTCGTACTCGCTTTTTGGTCAGGTGGAAGTCGACCTGTCCGAACAACTGACATTAACTGCTGGTTTGCGCGGCATACGGGAAGAAAAAGATTTCGTAATGGATCAGCCTTTCTATGGCTCCACCGGAAACTTCAGTGTGCATGATGGTCCTCTACTTTTCTCTGCGCGCGGCGCGGCGTTTGAGGACAACACCAGCGACAGCTTGTGGACGGGCAAGATCCAACTGGACTGGCGGCCACAGGAAGATACGTTACTGTATGCGGGTATTAACCGTGGTGTGAAAGCAGGAAGTTTCAACGCCCCCATCCCCGGAGGACTACCGATTCCCGATTCAGTGCTTCCCTACGACGAAGAAGTGCTGATCTCCTATGAGGCCGGTTTCAAAATGACCATCTTGGATGGCACGACGCGTATAAACGGCTCAGTTTTCTATTACGACTACAGCGACTATCAAGCCTTTCTCTTCACCGGCGTGAGTGGCGTTGTCGTTAACGCAGACGCCGAAACCACCGGGATGGAATTTGAAATTCAAACCACACCCGTCAATGGTCTCGATTTGATGTTCAACATCGCCTGGTTGGATGCAGAAGTGCAGGATGTGCCTTACCGAATCGGTTCACCTCTCGCGCCAATCGATGCAAAACCCACCTACGCTCCGGAATTACAGGCCATGGCATTGGCACGTTACGAGTGGGCAGCCTTCCAGGGCATGATGGCCATACAGGCAGATGTTAGTTATTCAGATCAGTATTTTTACAATCTACGTAACTTTGATGGCGACAAGTTTGATCAGTACATCTATTCCAACGCACGCCTGTCATGGACCAGTGCCAGTGAGCAGTGGCAGACTGCACTGGTGGTTAAGAACCTCACAGACGAGCGCGTTGGTATTCAAGGCTTTGACCTGGCGACGCTTTGCGGATGTAATGAAGTATCCTATCGATCGCCACGCTTGCTCGGGGTTAACGTAAAGTACAGCTTTTAAACCGCTACAAAGCCCAGGCAATGGATGCGCAACGGCGTCAGCTTTTAAAAGGAGCTGGATTGGTGCTCGCCTACGTAGTAGGTGGCAAAACTGTGATGCTCAGCCCGGCTCAGGCCCGGGCAAAGGGTATGCCTCTGGACGCGCTGTCCTCGGCTCAGAACTCAACTCTGGAGAGTCTGGCTGAGGCTTTGGTGCCAGGTTCGAAGACGGCGGGCATCAGTCACTATATAGACAAGCAGCTTACCGCGACCACTTCTGAGTGCCTGTTAATGCTGCGTTATCTCGGAGTAGCACCACCATTTTCTGGCTTTTATAGCGCAGCACTGACAGCCGCCGAGAAGTTCGCTCATAGCCAATTTGGCATCTCCTCCAGCAAGCTTAATGGCGAGCAGGCGGAACTGTGGGTTCAACAAATGGCCAGTGACGGAGTTGAAAACTGGCAGGGGCCACCTGCATCTTTTTTCTATTTTGTACTGCGTGCAGACGCAACTGATGTGACTTACGGTACGCAGCAGGGCTTTGCAAAGTTGGGTATTCCCTACAGCGCCCATATTCAACCTAAGCAGGATTGGTAGGCTATGGAAGACACTTCTATTATCGCGCGCGCCAATGATCCGGTCGATGTGTTGGTTGTGGGCTCTGGGGCGGCCGGCAGCCTGTACGCCGCGAAAGCAGCCGAGGCAGGCAAACGAGTATTGATACTGGAAGCCGGCCCTGAAAGGAGCTTGCAGGATCTGTTCAGCTCTCAAATCTGGGCGCGGAAATTGAAGTGGGGCGGCGCCCACGTAGAGGAGGAAGGCAACCTTAAGATCGGCAACGCTTTTAATTCAGGCTACGGTACTGGCGGCAGCGCCATGCATCACTACGGAGTTTGGCCACGCCTTCACGAAGGTGATTTCAGTTTAGAGTCGGATCATGGGGTGGGCAACAACTGGCCATTGAGCTACGAAAATCTGCGGCCCTATTACGACCGAATTCAACTAGAGGTTGGCATCAGTGGTCAGGCCAGTACCGAAAAATGGCGGCCCAAGGGCACTGACTATCCACTGCCGGCTATGCCGATTTTTACCCAGGGTGAAACCCTGGCAAGAGGTTTTGCCGCACAAGGGTTGCACACCGCCCCCATACCTCTCGCTATTAACAGCAGGCCCTACAAAGGCCGCAACGCTTGCCTCTTTGACGGTTGGTGCGATGCCGGTTGTCCGAACGGAGCCCTCGCCAATCCGCTCACGGTCTATCTGAAACAAGCGCTTGGCGCGGGCGCACAAATACAACATCAATCAACCGTGAGTCGCGTGCTCACGACTGCTGATAATCAGGTCAGCGGTGTCGAGTATTTCGACGCTGCGGGCGAATTGCAGACACAGTCGGCAACAGTCGTCGTGCTCGCAGCATTCGCTGTTCAAAATGCCCGTTTGTTGTTGTTATCGAAAAACAACAAGTACCCCCTGGGCCTGGGTAATCGCGCGGGGCTGGTGGGTAAATACCTGATGACCCACCCATCTCAAACCATCAATGGACTGTTCCCAGAACCCACTTATCCACACCTGGGGCCTACCGGCGGACAGCTGATTAACCAGGACCACTATGACCAGAAGCAGCAAAGCAATGGCGGACTGGGAAGCTACCAATGGCTGATTGCAAACGCAGTCAAACCTAATGACTTACTCGGCTTCGCCAACGCACGGGTTGAGCTGTTCGGTGCAAATCTCGATGCCTACATGCGGCGCGCAGCCACGCATTTCGCAACCATGGTTTCTGTTCAGGAAGACATTCCACGAGCTGAGAATCGCATAGAACTCAGTAAAGAACGTGATCAATACGGGCTTCCCCTGGCCAAAACAATCCACAACGTCACTGAGGTCACAGACAAACTGAGCGAGCTCGCGCGACAGGAAGGTCTGGCCGTATTTAAGTCGGCAGGCGCGACTGAAGCCTGGGCTGGTGGCCGAGCCGGAATGCATATTATGGGTGGAACTATCATGGGGGAGTCTGCGGATAACTCCTTCAGTAATCGCTTTGGCCAATGCCACGAGATCGAGAACCTTTTTGTTGCCGGCTCGGGTCTTTTTCCCAGCAGCGGTGCCGTGAATCCCACCTTCACTATCCACGCTCTGAGCTTGTTATCCGCGGAGTACATGCTCGACAATTGGTCGAGCTTTAACACTGCTTAGCTAAGCTATCGGCCTTAGCCCGTTTTCGCATTTAGTTCACCAGCTTACCGTCTTTAATTACCCCGTCCACATGTTCAAGCAAACGGATGTTATTTAAGACGTCACCTTTTACGGCGATCATATCGGCTAGCTTACCGGGCGAGATTGAGCCAATATCCGCTTCCAGTGCCATGGACTGCGCCCCCCAGATAGTAGCGGACTTAATCGCTTGCATTGGGGTCAGGCCGTAACGCACCATATAGGCAAATTGTTTACCATTAGTGCCGTGAGGGTACACACCGCTATCGGTGCCAAAGGCGATATTAATACCAAGCGCAACGGCTTTTCTAAAAACGGCACGCTGTGTTCCTGTGGTCTCGCGGTTTTTACGCATAGTTTCTTCGGGCCAGTTTTCGGCCGCGCCCACTTCGTTGATATAATCGCCATTATAAATATCGGCGACCAACCACGTACCCTTTGCTTTCATCAAGGCAAGGCTTTCATCATCCATTAGTGAGCCATGCTGAATCGTGCGTACACCAGCTCTAACGGCCATTTTCACGCCCTCTGCTCCATGGGCATGGGCGGCGACAAATTTGCCCTGCTTTGCCGCTTCTTCAACGGCGGCTCTTATTTCCGCTTCGTTATATTCAGGCTCACCCGGATCGGTGCCGACCGTCAAGACCGCCCCGGTGGTAATCATCTTGATCAGGTCAACATCACCCGCAAGTAAGTCATTGACGCGAGCTCGAACTTCTTCTTCGTTGTCGGCGACACCGGTCCTAAACTCGGCAGGTATTTCACCGCCCATGCCTGAGCCGTAAACCTCACCGCCACCACCGGTGACAGTGACATAAGCGCCTGACACCCACATACGGGGTCCCGGCACATCGCCGCGGTTGATCATGTTGCGAAGTGCAACGTCGGTATAACCGCGGTAAGCACCCATGTCGATAACGCTAGTGAAGCCAGCATCTATGGTTTTTTTGGCATTAGTTACGCCAATGGCGATATCTTCTTCTCGCGTGTAATCAAGCGGGGCGGCAACGTCATCTGATTGAATGTCACCGATTAAATGACTATGGCCGTCGATTAAACCCGGCATTACCGTATAATCGGACCAGTCGATGATGTGCGCATTTGCGGGCGTGTCCGACCAGTCACTCACTGCAACGATACGGTCACCTTTAACCGTGATCAGCTGATCGCTGAGAACTTTGTCTGAGATAACATCAATTAATTTACCGGCATGGATATAGCTTAGATCTTCTGCTGCTATAACTGATGTAAAGCCAGTAATTATTACTGCAGAAATTGCCAGGATTAGTTTCATGAACGGGCCTCTTATCTATTAGTAATAATCACCCTATGCCATGCAAAAATCCATGTCAAAGCTTTGAGAGTCTTCATTGCCACTCGAAATCGGCGATAAGGGGAATGTATGATCTAACCCGCAGTGGAATCTACTTCACCGCCGACATAGAGCCAGCGACCATTGGTCCTCTGGAACACCGAGTTTTCGTGCAGTACTTGCCTGTCCCCCTGGTCATTGAGAAACCAGGCATTAAATTCTACCGCACCCTGATCGCCCTTCTGTGATTTGTTGAGTACCTCTAATTGAATCCAGTCACAGGTACGCAGCGAAAGTGCGGCAGTCGTGAGCTCCCTAGCTGTTGCCGGGAACCAGGTTTGCAGCAGATAGTCACCATAGCCTCCCAGCGCATAAGCACTGTAGCGAGAGCGCATCAATTGCTCCGGGGTTTTCGCCTGGCGAGTGCCCCTCAACAAAGGCGCGCAGCACTCCTCAAAAAATTTCCCGCTAGAGCAGACACAAGAATTAGTCATATGGACTCAAGTTAAATAGTGATAAATGATGGGCAATGCCACCATTTTTGATGCTCTATTATGCTGAACATAGCGAAATCAACAGGCACCGGCTTAACCTCTATCCAATGCTAATATTTCCGCCACGTCTGCGGTATCTGTAAACAGGCACAGATCTAATTCTGTGCTTGCCACTGCTACCATCGACATGCGGTCCGCTAGTTCATTTCCCTCAATGCCGGCGTGACCCTTCACATGCAGCACAGTGACGCCATCTTGAATCTCCAGAAACAGTTCGTGCGCAACTTTGATCAAATCCAGATTTTTGATTTCACCACCGGGCTTTTTCCAGCCTTTTGCTTTCCAGGTTATTGCCCACTTGGTGACACTATTGATGCTGTAGGTAGAGTCACAGTGGATGTTGACGGACTTGCCCAGAGAAATTGCATCTTTGGCCATCAATAATGAATGATATAAACCCAGTAATTCAGCAGTGTTATTAGTGCCCTGAGGGTTATAGAGACCGTACCAGAGTTGGTCTAATACCTGGTTTCTGTACACAGCGACGCCCGTGCCAGCTTTGCCGGGGTTGGGGTCACAGGCACCGTCGCAATAGATGTCTACATCCGCCTCGGGTACCGTTTTAGAAGGTTTGGGTGTCGCTTTGGTGGCAGATGTTCTTTTCTTGGTTAATCCTGTTGGCGTGCCACTGGCGTAGGCGTCCTGGGCTTCAGTACTGGACTTGAAGGACTTGAATTTGGCGCCGGGAAACCCCCTTACCTGCTTCTCTGCCTCCGACCATGTGGTGTAGATGCCGGGCCGATGGCCAACCCAAACAACGTAGTACTTCTTTGCTGCCATAATATTTTCCCTTGTCTGCTTCCCATCT
>JBLHKV010000137.1:0-10209 GCA_047618115.1 Halieaceae bacterium
TTCAAATCGGGATAGAGCCCGCTCTTCAAAGATGGCCTGATGTTCCTCCGCAGGGATGTCGCCAAAGGTCATAAAAATAGCGTTGCTGGGGTGGTAATGGCTGCGATAAAAGTCCTTCAATTGCTCGTAGCTGAGGTCTGGAATGCATTCAGGTTCACCACCGCTGTTGAAATGGTAGGTATTGGTCGGGAATAGGTGATGGCACAGCGCTTGCCACATGGTACTGGATACCGAGCTCATTGCGCCCTTCATTTCATTGAACACGACGCCTTTGTAGACCAGAGGTGTACTGGAATCCGTTGGGTCTGTGAACTCCATTCGATGGCCTTCTTGGGCGAAATCGAGGGGGTCCAATCGGGAAAAAAATACAGCATCCAGATAGACATCGAGCAGGTTGGAGAAGTCTTTCCGGTTCTGACTGGCAAAGGGATAGGCGGTCCAGTCACTGCTGGTAAATGCGTTCATGAAGGTGTTCAGCGAACGACGGATCATCATGAAAAAAGGGTCGCGCACTGGATATCGTTCGCTGCCACAAAGCGCTGTGTGTTCGAGAATGTGGGCAACCCCGGTAGAATCTTCAGGTACGGTACGCAAGGCCACCAGGAAAACATTCTCGTTACTATCGGCTGCCATGTGGTAGTGCTCGGCACCCGTCTTGCGGTGTCGATAGTAGCTCACATCCGTTTTCAGAGCCTCGATATGCGATGTGGTAATCAGTTCGAATGCGGGATGCAGAGCGACGGGAGATGCGGACATTAGGTATTCCAGGGAATCGAGAAGGGGCGCTATTCTAGCCTTTTAGCGGTGTGCTGCAATAGATAGAACGACTAATGTTGGCTGAGCAGACGCAAGCGAAATATCCACGGCCAGTTCTTTCCCGTTACCAGTAACTCGCGTCTATCGGCATCCCAGGCGATGCCATTGGCGATATCACTGCTGCTTTTGCGCATTTTGTAGGGGTATAGCTTCTCGAGGTTCAGCGTCGACAGTACAGAGCCAGTGTCCGGGTCGATTACAACGATGAGGTTGCTGGGGAGTACATTTGCAAAAATTCTGCCGTCTATCCACTCCAATTCGTTGAGTTGTTTCACTGGCTCGCCCTGCAGAGATACTTTGACCCTGCGCAGCACTTTTCTGGACTCAGGGTTCAGGAACACCAACTCATCGCTTCCTGTTGTATAGATGAGCTCTCGCCCATTGTTAGTTAAGCCCCAACCATCACTTTCTATCGAGAAGCTGTCTAACTCGGTCAGATCCGAGGGGTCGTAAACAAATACTTCACCCGATCGCCAAGTCAGTTGGTAGAGTCGGCCGTTTAGGACTGTTAAGCCCTCCCCGAAATACTTTGGTCCTAATTTCCTGCTTTGTGCTGCGGCCGGGTCTGCGAGGGCGTAGTGCATTATCTGGGACTTCCCGTACAGTCCTGTGCTTTCATAGACGCGGTTTTCGTATACCTCCAACCCCTGGGTGAAGTGTGTGCGGGCATGGGGGTATCTGGCCAGAACTTCATATTCAATCTGATTAGCAGCGCGACTGATGTTAGCCGCAAAACACAAAACGATTATCGACAGTGGTTTCAGCTTTGAGGCCATTAGTACTCTCATCGTCGCTTGCGAATAATATCGCGGATCAAAAATCGCGCGGGGGCCAGTGCTCTTTGCTGTGCTACCGAGACCGGAGGGTGTTCTCCACAAAGTAGTGAGGCTATCAGTTCTGCCGAGAGTGGGGTAGAGGTCAAACCGCGCGACCCATGGCCGCTGTTAACATACAAACCGGGGTGGTACTCACCTGGTTGGGGAATACTCTTTTTCGCATCTTTGCCCAGCGGCCGATAGTTTCTGAGAAAAGCGTCCATCTTTGGCACCGGGCCGACCGCGGGCAGGTAATCTGGACTGCTGCAGCGAAATCCAGTTTTACCACCGAGTAGACTTGGGTCCGAGACGCTTAAGTTCTCGGCAAGCGATGGTAAAGACCGGCCGAGCTGTGCGAGATTCTGAAGGTGGCCCTCGGTTCTGACCTCAGCGTCGGCGCTGTCGAGATCAAAGGTGGCTCCAGCGCAGTGAACGTCGAGCTTAGCGGGTGCCAGATAACCTTCGTGACAAAGGACGCTACGTAGCTTTCGGCTGCTGGTAGTGGCGGGCAAGTGCGTTACCTGACCTCGGATTGCCCGAAACGGCAGCCAGTCACACTCGGGCTGTGCGATCGCAGAAGTACCGGTGCATATAACCGCGGCATCCGCCGAGGCCAGCATTTCACCAGTGTCGTCCGCTGCCACCCAGGAACCGCCTTTGAAAGTTAATCCGCACTCTCCTACGCCACAAAGGAGTTCAATATTGACGTTGTCCAGTAAGGCCGCGCAAATCGCCTGCGGGGACAGCCAGCCCGAGCCGGGAAAATATAATCCACCGGGGCATTCGGAAAGCCCGCTGAGAGCGGCGGCGTCTGCTGGGTCGACAGGTCGGGACAGCGTGGGGTGCGCCAAGAGTTGGCTCAAAAGCTTGGGGTCGGAGTTGTCATTCAGGTGAATTGAACCACAGAACTCTCCGTCAACCGGGGTTGCTAACGCTTGCAGTCGAAACATGTTCTGGTAAAAGCTGAGGGCAAATAAATAGCTTCGAAGAGAAAATTCCGCCAGTGGTGAATACTGATGTGACAATCGAGTGTATAGAACTGCCTGCCTGTTCCCCGAGGCGCCCTGAGCAATTTCTGGCTTCGCTTCGAGCATTGTGACCTTCCAGCCTCGCCTGGCCAGGGCCGCCGCTGTAGTGCAGCCTGCCAGCCCCGAGCCAATTATAAGTACCTTTCCGCGAGGCAGGTGGTGCGATCCCCGGTGCCAGGGTACCGACCACGAGGGCGTGGATGGAGCTGGTTTATCGGTGGCGAGCCCAACAAAGCGTCCCCTCAGCATATCCTGTTTACTGCCAAATCCCGGGGCAATCTCGATTTCAAAGCCGTGTTTTTGGAGTCCTCGGCGAACGCTACCAGCAGCTGAGTAGGTAGCCAGAGTCGTCTCCGGTGAACTGATGCCGGCGATACTGCCGAACAGGGACTCTGTCCAAAGCGAAGGGTTTTTTCGTGGTGAGAAACCGTCCAGAAACCAGGCATCGATAGAAACGCCGTCCTCAACCTCTCTCCAGTAACTATTAATGGCCTCTTCTGCACTAGCGAAGCACAGGTCGAGAACGACGCGGCCCTCATCAAATAGAAGGCGATGCATGCCTTGAATTCGCTGGGGGTACTGAGCTATCAGTTGCTGTGATAGGTCTGTAACTTCTGGCCAAAGTTTGACGCAGCGCTGCAATTCCTCACTGCTCAGAGGGTATTGTTCGACGCTCAGGTAGTGTAGGAGAGAGTCTGTAGGCGCATTCTCTCGCCAGTTTTGCCAACTGAGGAGGAAGTTCAGCCCTGTGCCAAACCCGGTTTCCGCAATGGTAAAGGGTTTCGGCCGTGGTTTCTTCCATCTAGCGGGGAGGTAATTATTGCTTAGAAATACATAATTGCTTTCGGCTACGCCCACGCCGCTGCAGAAATATAGGTCGTTAAAACGCTGAGATCGCGGCTCGCCGGATTCGGACCATTCAAGCTCTGGGCCGGGAAGTATGCTCAACAGGCTTTTTTCAGTATTGCTCATGGTTTAGACTCTGTGCTGCCCAACACATGCTCGAGGTTCGTATGTCCAATTTTCAGTCCCACTCCATGTCTACTGCCAAATTTCTTACGGTAAGCACTAACATTTTACACAAGGCCTTCGTTGAGGGCTCCAGAACATCAGCAAAAGCTGTGTTTAGCGCAATTTTTGACGGCAAGCGTGCCGGACTGATTACCGTGAAAATGGAGGATGACTCCGAGAGTCGGTTCGATGTCACCCTCGACCACAGTGAATTTCGCGGCAAGCTCAATTTTGGCATATTTAAATCAGTTTTGACCCATATGCTTGTGCAGATCTCCGATTACGTTAAATCTGAAAAAGAGGTTCCGGTGTTTACCGAAGAGGAAAGTGGCCGGGTTCTATTCGGTCTGCCGGGCATCTTTGAAAACAAAGGCGACGTTAACGCGCTGGTTCTCGGCGCCGATATGACCAGTCCGGGCACGGTAAATCTGATGCTACAGTTTGTTGATTCAGACCAGTTTTTACGTGCCGCCGATGATGGAGAGCAGGGCGAATCAGTCTAACTGACTCGTACTACTGGGGTTTCCGGTCGATCAATACAGAGCTTTTCCTTGGGCGCCATTACCTCGGCGGTCCCAGTGGCGACAGTTTTACCGTGTTGATTGAGGACTTTGCAATCAATTGTGACGAAGCCTCGACGCTCATCTAATTCTGCAATTTCAAGATTTACGGTAATGGTATCGCCGATGGTAACGGGGAGCCGAAAGCGCAAGGACTGGCCTAAATAGATAGTGCCTGGGCCCGGGAGTTCGATGGCGATAGCGGCGGAGATATAAGCGCCGGTTAACATGCCATGCGCGATGCGTTGCTTAAATTGGGTGCCAGCGGCAAACTCGGCATCCAGATGAACTGGATTGACATCCCCCGAGACGGCAGCAAATAATTTAATATCGGTTTCGCCAACCGATTTGGTATAACTGGCCGTCTGGCCGATGGACAATTCGTCGAACGTATAATTGCTGAGCTGAGTCACTTGATATTCCTTCCTTTTGTTAAATTATCTGTCGTATGGCCTGCACTTCAGGTTGGAGATGTTAGCACCTAATGACAAATACAGTCACCCGTAAGCAGTTGGATGATTATAGTCGTCAATTGGACAGTATTCGCTGTAGCGATCGCGGTCGCCTGATCGGTCTGCTCTCCACGCTCCGCCAGCGCCTGAAAAAAGGTCAGGATGTCGGTCGACAACAGGCCAAGCTGTTAACGGCCATAGAAACATCAACAGCCTGGGTTACGCAGCGACGCGAAAAAATTAAAGTGCCGCAATATCCTGCTGACCTGCCGGTGGTAGAGCGTCGAGATGAGATTGGGCGGGCAATCCGCGATAACCCAGTGGTAATAATCGCCGGTGAGACCGGTTCGGGGAAAACGACACAGCTGCCAAAAATTTGCCTGGAGGTAGGTAGGGGCGCGCGCGGGCTTATTGGCCATACCCAGCCGCGGCGATTGGCCGCGCGCACTGTTGCGCAGCGGATTGCATCGGAGTTGGGTTCAGAACTGGGTGCCGAGGTAGGTTTTCAAATTCGATTTAACCAACAGGTTTCTGAATCCAGCCTGATAAAGCTGATGACCGATGGTATCTTGCTGGCCGAAATACAGCGCGATCGCTACCTGAGTGAATACGACACCCTGATTATCGATGAGGCACATGAGCGAAGTCTCAATATTGATTTCTTATTGGGCTACCTCAAGCAACTATTGCCGCGTAGGCCAGATCTAAAAATAATTATTACCTCAGCCACAATTGATGTGCAGCGTTTCTCAGAACACTTTGATGGCGCACCCATTGTCGAAGTGACTGGACGTACGTATCCGGTGGAAACGCGCTACCGGGAATATAGCTCAGAGGAAGGGCTGGACCTGAGTACGCAAATTATCCAGGCGTTGGATGAGATTGTTCGCGAGAGTGCCCGGGATGGAGGTGACGTCTTGATATTCCTACCTGGAGAGAGGGATATTCGAGAGGTAGCAGTGCAGATCAGGCAGCACAACTTTCGTGATATGGAAGTTCTTCCACTGTATGCCCGGCTTAGTAACGACGAGCAAAATCGCGTTTTTGATACCAAGGGTCAACGCGGGCGCAGAGTGGTTTTGGCAACAAATGTTGCCGAAACTTCACTGACCGTTCCGGGCATCCGCTACGTCATTGATCCGGGCCTTGCGAGGATCAGTCGCTACAGTTACCGGACAAAAGTACAACGGCTTCCAGTGGAGGCGATTTCGCAGGCCAGTGCCAATCAGCGGCAGGGGCGCTGCGGTCGCGTGCGCGATGGAATCTGTTATCGACTCTACGCAGAGTCAGATTTCCAGTCTCGACCAGAGTTTACCGACCCCGAAATTCAGCGGACCAACCTGGCTGCTGTAATCTTGAAAATGCTTGATTTGGGTTTGGGAGATATTCACAACTTTCCTTTCGTTGACCCCCCGGATAGCCGCATGGTTACCGACGGTTACCGCTTGTTGGAAGAGCTGGGTGCGGTAGATAAGAAGGGCGAACTCAATAGCGGGGGGCGCTCCCTGGCGCGCATACCTATCGACCCGCGCCTCGGGCAAATGCTGCTGGTGGCTGCAGGTGCCGGTGGCATGCGCGAAGTTCTCATTATTGTCAGTGCCTTGAGCGTTCAGGATCCGCGAGAGCGGCCCGCCGACAAGAAACAAGCGGCGGACGAGCAACACCGACGTTTCTGGCATGAGCAGTCTGATTTTCTGGCTCATGTAGCGCTGTGGGATTATTACGAAGAGCAACGCCAGGCTCTCACTCAAAACCAGCTCCGAAAACTATGCAAACGCGAATTTTTATCTTTTATGCGAATGCGAGAATGGCGGGATATCCACTACCAATTGACGACCACTCTTCGTCAAATGAAGTTGCCTGTCAGTCAGGAGGAGGCAAGTTATGAGGTCGTTCATAGAGCAATTCTCAGCGGTCTACTCAGTCACGTAGCGCAGTGGCGGGAAGAGCGGGACTACGATGGCGTCAGGAATCGTAAATTGCAGATTTTCCCTGGCTCATCACAGGCGAAGAAACGACCCAAGTGGATTATGGCCGCCGAGGTGGTTGAGACCAGCCGCGTGTTCGCCCGAGAGGTAGCGAAAATAGAGCCTGGCTGGGTGCTCGGTATCAATGATCGTCTGCTTAAGTACCACTACTATGAGCCGCACTGGCATATGCGCTCGGGTAGGGTAATGGCCTATGAGCGCATCAGTTTACTGGGGCTCACCGTAGCCGATAAAAAGAAGGTTCACTACGGCCCTATAGACGCTGTGGTTTCTCGGGAGTTATTCATTCGTAGCGGCTTGGTAGAAGGGCGTTGTCGTAGTAATTTACCGTTTCTGCGCGCGAATGCCAGTGCCCTCACGGGGATTGAGAGTCTGGAGGCGAAAATCCGGCGACGGGACCTCGCTGCCAGTGAGCAAGTACTCTACGATTTCTACCAGAGTCGTATTCCAGAAGACATCCTTACCACACGCGCTTTGGACAGTTGGTACAAAAAGCATCCGGAACAATTGGCCGGTCTGGAAATTGATCGCAGTCTGCTGTTACTGCGCGACCCTGGTGTCGATACGGATGCACAGTTTCCCGATGAGCTACTGTGGGAGGACATGCGTTTTGAACTGGAGTACCACTTTGAACCCGGGCATCACCGCGATGGTGTAACAGTGACTGTCCCTGTGGGTCTGCTAAATCGACTACCAAGATATCGATTCGACTGGCTTGTTCCGGGCTTACTCCGCGAGAAATGCATTGAATTGCTAAGGGGGCTGCCCAAATCTGTGCGCAAACATCTGGTGCCAATTCCCGATTACGTCGATCGTGCACTCGTCGAGGCCGAACCAAGCGATCAACCACTTACGCAGTTCCTGGCGGGACGGATAAAAGCGCTGGCTGGGCTGGAAATTGGCAGTGAAGAGTGGGGCAGGGTAGAACTCGATGCCTTTTACCGCCTGAATTTCAAAGTGGTGGACGCGGAGGGTAAACTATTGGAAGAGGGGAGGGATCTGGACGTGCTCTGTCGGCGTTGTGCGAGCGAACTCCGCGAATTGGTATCCAGTGGAGGAGGGCCTACACTGGCACGAGACGGGATTACCCGCTGGGATTTCGATGAGTTACCCGAGGTGCACGAGTTTCGTCAGGCAGGCGTCGATATCAGGTCGTATCCGGCTCTGGTAGATCGTGGTTCCTCGGTTGCCATCGAGCTGCTGGATTACCCCGAACAGGCGTATGTCGCCTCGCGGCAAGGGCTGGTTCGTCTGTGCCGACTCCACTGCGCGCAGGAGGTGAAATACCTACGCAAGAGGACAATGCAGGGAAACCGCTACAGTTTACTGATGGCTACAGCTGGGGTGGACCGTGACAGTCTGATGGATGACTTTGTCTCCGCGGTGTTCACACACCTGGTGCTGGATGGAGTTGAACTGGCTCGCAGCAAGGCCACGTTCGGGGAGCGGATATCGACTTTACGGCGCGAGTTAGGTGCCGTTGCCCTCGAATATGAAACATTGGTCGCAAATATTCTTGAACAATTGGCTCTTGCGAAACAGCGGGTATCGTCACTTTCTGAAAGCCAGTACGCGGAGACACGCCTCGATATGGAAAATCAGATGGCGAGCCTGGTAGGCCCGCAGTTTCTGACCAATACACCGCGCGAGTGGCTACAGCAGTACCCACGCTACTTGAAGGCAGTTGTGATCCGGGCGGAGCGTACCAGTGGCCAACTGCAGCGGGATGTAAAATATTCAAGGTTACTGGAACCCCTGTATGCCCGATTGTATAGCGATAGCGAAAATATAGCGGGAAGATTGCTGATGGATGGCCCCGAACAACGCTACCGTTGGATGTTAGAGGAGTTTAGAGTGTCGCTTTACGCCCAGTCCTTGGGTACTATTGTGGCAGTTTCAGAGAAACGATTGGTGGAACAGTGGGCGCGGGTTGCCGGGACAGGCTTTGGTAATTAAGTGGCTTACTGTGAATTATTTACCAAATTCCACCCGAATTAATGAAACTACCGGATTAAACCCCGGTCATATATAGCACAGCGAATGTGTGACGAAACGCTGCAAGCGAATTATCGCAAAACGACATAACTAATTTGGAGCTCTACATGGCCTATTACATTAAAACCCCGCTGGCTGCTGCGCTGGGTGCAGCATTTTTGGCAACGTCTGTTGCTCCATTGGCCTCCGCCGATGCTAATCCTTTTAGCGCTCAGGAATTGGCAGGTGGTTACGACCTCGTCGATTTTGGCAAGGAAGGCGAAGGCAAATGTGGTGAAGGTAAGTGTGGCGAAGGTAAAGCCAAAGTAAAAGCTGAAGGCAAATGCGGCGAAGGCAAAGCTAAAGCCGAAGGCAAATGCGGTGAAGGTAAGTGTGGCGAAGGTAAAGCCAAAGTAAAAGCTGAAGGCAAATGCGGTGAAGGTAAATGCGGCGAAGGAAAAGCTAAAGCCGCAGGTGAAGGCAAGTGTGGCGAAGGCAAGGCCGATGCTGAAGGCAAATGTGGTGGCTAAGTATGCCTGACAAGCAATCTGCGCTTGCGGGCGCAGGACTTGGATTGCGGCGGGCCCTGATGGGCCCGCTTTGCTGTCTGGGTGAGGAAAGACCCGACTTCCTGGAGGTGGCGCCCGAAAACTGGATATCAGTTGGCGGTAGACTCCGCAAGCAATTCGATGAGTTTGCCGAGCAATACCCGATCACATTGCATGGTTTATCACTCAATATCGGCGGGGCCGAGCCGCTAGACTGGGATTTACTCAAAGCTATTAAGTCATTTATCCGAGATTACGACTGTCCGTTCTATAGTGATCATCTAACCTACTGTGCCGATCAGGGTCACCTCTACGATTTACTGCCCATACCGTTCACCGATGAAGCCGTGCACTATGTTGCCGGTCGCATAAAGGAAGTGCAGGACATACTCGGTGAGCGAATTGCACTAGAAAACGCCTCATATTATGCGGCGCCCGAACAGCAAATGAGCGAGCAGGATTTTATTACAGCTGTCTTGACTGAAGCCGACTGTGACCTACTGCTCGATGTGAACAATATTTACGTTAATAGTATTAACCACAACTATGATGCTGGAGAGTTTTTGCGGAGCCTGCCTCTGGAAAGAGCGCGATATATTCACGTTGCCGGGCATTACGACGAGGCAGATGACCTTAAGGTTGATACGCATGGCGCCAATGTTATTGATCCTGTGTGGTCGCTGCTGGCAGACGCCTACTCGCTGTGTGGGAGGCTTCCTACCTTGCTTGAAAGAGACTTCAATCTTCCTCCAGTATCCGAGTTGATGCTCGAGATTGATCAGATCCGCACACTGCAAAGTGCGGTGCCAGATCAGCGGACGGTGAAGTATGCCTGAGCTGCCGTTGTTTCAGCGTAGCCAGTCTGAATTGGCTTACTACCTACGCGACCCGCAACATAGAGAAGCTCCAGGGCAAATCGAGCAGCGACGCCTCGATATATATAGCCGCCTCGTTTACAACAACATCGAAACATTTATCAGTGGTGGTTTTCCAGTATTGCGGCGTATCATGGCGGAT
>JBLHKV010000138.1:0-10191 GCA_047618115.1 Halieaceae bacterium
ACAGGAAACGCTGCGCGACTCGGTGCCGGTCGATCGACGCTGGGGTTACCCGGTACGCAAAATTATCGAAACCCTGGCCGACACCGGATCGTTCATGGAACTGCGTAGAATTTACGGCCGACCCATAATCACGGGATTTTTGCGTATTGAGGGTAAGGCGATAGGCTTGATCGCAAACGACTGTCAGCAACTCGGTGGTGCGGTGGACCCTGAAGCCGCCGCAAAGGCAGCCCGCTTTTTACAACTGTGTGACGCTCACGAGTTGCCGGTTCTAAGTCTCGCGGACACGCCTGGCTTTATGGTTGGACCCGACAACGAAAGTCAGGCAGCGGTACGGCGAATGTCGAGCCTGTTTGTGGTTGGTGCCAGTATTACCGTACCACTGGTCGCCATTTTTCTGCGCAAGGGCTACGGCCTGGGCGCCATGGCCATGACCGCGGGTAGCTTTGTTGCACCGGTCTACACCGCCGCCTGGCCCACGGGTGAATTCGGTGGCATGGGCTTGGAGGGCGCTGTGCGTCTGGGTTACAAAAAGGAGCTGGCTGCGGTAAGCGACGAGGTCGAGCGTGAGCAGCTATTCGATAAGTTGCTGGCTAAATCCTACGAGTTGGGCAAAGCCACTGAGGCTGCATCCCACCTTGAAATCGATGCTGTGATTGACCCAGCTGATACCCGCGCCATTATTCTCAACGCATTCCGATCAGCGCCCCGCTCACGTCCCCGACAAAGTGGTCGGCGCAACATCGTCGACACCTGGTAAAGCTGTGGTCTGGCGTCGCGTGCGCCACCAAGCCTCAAAATCCTCGAGTATCATATAAAGACAGGGCACCAGCAACAGGGTAATGACCGTGGCGAAGACAATGCCAAAAGCCAGCGAAACCGCCATAGGTATCATCGACTGAGCCTGTACGGTAGGTTCCAGAAGCATCGGCACCAGACCGAAAAATGTCGTCAGCGAAGTCAGTAAAATGGCGCGAAACCGCTGGGTTCCCGCTCGAACGACAGCAACGGCCTTCGCCTCCCCTGCCGCGACATCGCGATTAACAAAATCGACCATAATCAAACTATCGTTAACCACAACCCCGGACAGAGCGATCATTCCCATGAACGACATCATGCTTAGCGCATACCCCGTCACGATATGACCGATGACGGCCCCGATTATACCAAAAGGGATGACACCCATGATGATCAGCGGTTGCAGATAGGAGCGCGTGGGTACGGCAAGCAGCGCATATATGCCAAACAGCGCCAGACCAAACCCTTTCATCATACTGATGATCATTTCCTGCTCTTCCTCGGAAATGCCGGATAGCTTCCAACGCAGACCGGGATACTTGCGCTCGAGCTCGGGAAGAACGTCCCGAGTCAACTCACCAGTTACCTTCGATGGTTCGACGATGGCATGATCCGCCTCGGCTGTAACCTTTACTGCACGCTGATAATCGAGGCGAGTAACCTGAGTAAAACCCGGCTTGATATCGGCCCGAGCAACGGAGCTAAAGGGAATAGCATCACCTCCAGGGGTGCGAATGAACATGCCATCCAGGGTGGCTGTGGTCCGTCTATCCTCCTTCGGATAGCGCACCATGATCTTAACCTCATCGCTGCCACGCTGAATTCGCTGCGCCTCGGCACCATAGAATGCATTTCGAATTTGCGACCCCAGATCGTAGCGGCTCAGACCCAAGGCTTCGCCCTCGGGCAACAACTCGACATGAAATTCCCCGGTGGTCTGCGCCGCTCCGTTGCGAATATCGTAGAGGCCACCGTAGGTCCGCATCTCTTTTTCCAATTCGGCGGCGGCGAGTTTGAGTGTCTCGAAATCAGCGTGGATAAGATCAAATGAAATCGCCGCACCACTTCCCGGCCCATTCACAGAACTGATCGACAGTACCTCTGCGCCCGGCACATCACCGACCCGGTCTCGCCAGAGATTAATCACTTCACGAGTATCAATTTTCCGGTCTTCCGCCTTGGTCAGCTCTGCCATCATGAAACCGTTGACCTGATCAAAGCCGGTCGAAAAAACATGGTCTACGAATTTTTCATCCTTTCTGGACTGCGCAACGTAGTCCTGTTCGACAGATCGCAGCGCAGCCGCGATCTGAGTCATTACCTCGAGTGTCCGCGCCTCGGGAGTACCCTCGGCCATCTGCAGATCGACACTCAGATATTCAGATGGCACTTCGGGCATCATCACGTACCGTACCAGGCCACCTGAGACCAGGCCCACAGTCAATATCAACAGGCTGATAAACGTGGCCAGAGTGAGATAGCGACGGCGAATACAGCGCTCGACAAAAGGTCGATAGCGCAGCTCAACAAACCGACGCAGGCGTTTGTTTACTCTCTCCTGAACACGATCGATGTGAATCAGGACTCCACTCGACACCGGATTGCTATGAGCTAAGTGGGCTGGAAGAATCCACTTGGACTCAATCAGGGAAAATACCAGACAAAAAATAACAACCCATCCCAATGCAGCGGGCATGGCCGCATAAATTCCAGAGACAAACAGAGTGGGCGCAAAAGCACAGATGGTAGTTAACACGCCAAAGGTAGCGGGCGTAGCTACGCGCAGGGTTCCATCGACAATAGCTTTGACACTATGCCCTTGGCGCTCCTGTTCTGCGTAAGCCGATTCGCCAATAATAATGGCGTCGTCGACCACGATCCCCAGCACCAGAATAAATCCGAACAGGCTCATCATATTCAGCGACCCACCGATCCAGGGTGTGCTGAATACCGCCAGCGCCCCCAGAAAGCAGATAGGAATACCGACCATCACCCAAAAGGCCAGTTTGATCTCCAGGAAAAGCGCCAAAATAATGAACACCAAAATGGCACCCATGGCCATGTTCTTGACCATCATGCTGATTCGATCATCCAAATAGGCTGTAACATCGGTCCAGACCGTTAGCTCGATGCCCTCGGGCAAAGATGCCTGTTTGGCCTCGACATAGGCTTTTGCAGCCGCAGCAGTTTCCAGCACATCCTGACTGCCGATGGCAGAGACCTTTAATCCCACTGAGTACTTACCATTGAACACAGCAAATCCGGAGGTGTCGGTAAAGCCGTCATCCACCGTGGCAATGTCGCCAAGAGTCAGTCGGGTACCGTCGGGAAAGGTATTTAAGACTATTTGTTCAAATTCGCCCTGCCGATAAGCCTGCCCCTTGGTGCGCAGCATTATGTCGCCGTTGCGAGTGCGCACAGCGCCACCGGGAAGGTCAAGTGAGGAAGTCGCAATGATATTGGCAATTTCGCCGAGGCTCAGATGGTACTCGCGCAATTTGTGCTCGGGCACTTCGATCGCAATTTCATACTCCCGGGTTCCCATCACCTGAACTTTAGAAACATCGGGCAGCGTGTTCAGTTCAGTTTTAATCTCGTCGGCGAGTCGGGTCATGCTTCGCTCGTCCAGATCCCCCCATATCTGCACGAACAGGGCCATATCCGCTGGTTCCACGCGGCTGATAATAGGCTTTTCGGCATTCGCAGGAAAATGTGGGACAGCGTCGATACGGTTTTTAATGTCGTTCATCAACTCCAGAACGTCGACCTCGTCCCTGGCATCGATAAAAATACTGGCGACTGATTCACGCGCGGTAGACTCAATCCTTTCAATGCCATCGAGATCGCTCAGTGCCTCTTCGATGCGCAATATCAAACCTTGCTCAACCTCCTCTGGTGCGGCACCGGGATAGGGCATCGTAACGACGATGAAATCCGTATCGAAGGTGGGAAACATTGAGCGCTGAATATTAAAAAACGAGGCCACTCCAACGCAGAGAATCACAATCATTATTAGATTGGACGCGACGGGGTTATAAGCAAACCAAGCGATAATGCCCTTGCTAGGCTGATCATTCATGACTTGTTGTCGTCGCCACTCACTTGAATGCCCCCAGAGAGATCGTCCCTGTAGGTGGAGGACTCTACGGTAATGTCGACCGGCGTACCGGAAATGGCACCACCGACATTAGTCAGACAAACCAGATCGCCATTTTCCAGCCCGGAGCTCACATAGATGTCGTTACCCTCGTTTCGCAGCGTTGCCACTTTACGATTACGCAATTTATTCTGATCATCAATAACCCAGAGAAAACCACCTGCTCTGAGAATATGTCTGGGTAGCACCACGAGGTCATGAAACGCCTTGCCAGTGATAATCGCGTTAACAAAGGTACCGATTCTGATGGGTTTTATCGCAGTCTCAACCAGCGCATAAGGGTCCTCAATGCGGGCTACTGTAAACAGTACTCTTGAGCGCTCGTCGTAAACGCCCTCGGTACGCTGCAGACTGGCCGTCCAGTGCTGTTCCAATCCGTTGTTCTCGGTATAAAGATCTACGAGTGGAGCGCTGCCACTCGGAAATCCGCCAACGCCAGGTAACTCCAGATAATCCAGTTTACTCTGGGGCACAGCCAATCTGACCTCGGCATAGTCAATGGAAAATACCGTGACAATCGGCGTCCCGGGCGTAACATACTGGCCCAACTCACTGCGCTTTTCTTTAAGCAACGCGGCATAGGGGGCGCGAATAATCGTGCGCTCGAGATCGTCCTGAGCTTTGCGTAAGTCCGCTTGGGCCGACAACAATTGTGCTTCAGCCTGAGCCAGCTGTGGCTTTCTGAGGTACAGATCATTGGCCTGTTCAGTGCGCCCGTTTCGGCCCGGCAGATTTTTCCACTCGTTGTAGGCAACTTCAGCCCTACCCTTTTCCTGCGCCAATACACTTCTCGCCTGCGCAACAGCGGCACTGGCCTTGAGTGATTTGGCCTGGTGATCGCGGTCATCAATTCGTGCTATCAACTCACCTTCGCGAATATATCCACCAGCGTGGAATGACTCTGACACCTCAAGAATTTTCCCACCAACCTCTGCAACTATTGAGGTTTCGGTATGCGCGGTAACCGTTCCCTGAGCGTGCACGGGAATACGAACGGTCTGCTTCTGGACCCGAGTGGCCTCAATCTGGACGACCCGCACCTCGACTTCCTTCATTTGATTGGCCGGACGATTCAGGAATAACAGGTAGGCGACGGCCGTTGCTCCAACAAGCAAAAGCACGGGCAATAGCATCTTTGTTTTACTTTGGGTCACGGGCGTCCATTCATCATCTTTCCAGCGCGCGCTTTGAAGCGTAGCAACAGCACCGTAGACAGACCAGTCTACTTGTATTACGCAAGAAGTGTGAGGCTCCTCACTGAAGCCTGCATTAAACTTTAGTAATACGGGAGGTTCTTTTTAGCCCAGACGTGCGTCCATCCAATCGAGAACCTCAGAAAAAATTTCCTCCCGCTCGGGTTCATTGAAAATTTCGTGATAGAGGCCTGGATACACATGCAGGGTCTTATCGCTGGATGCTGTGCTCTCATCCAGAAACACAGATCCAGAAGGCGCTGCCATTGTATCCTCGGAACCATGGAGCAACAGCAGCGGTAAAGTAATCTCAGCTGCACGAGACTGGATGCGCGTCATGTATTTAAATAGTTCGTTAATCTTTCGTGCGGACATCTTGCCATGAAAAACCAGCGGGTCCTTATCGTAAGCCTCAACAACGGCTGGGTCCCTGCTGACACCCGCAGAGTCCAGCCCCAATGCCCCGGCTTTTGGAAATAACGCGGAGAGAGTGCGAATGATCAACATCTGGATAAAACCGGGTTTCAATTCGGTCTTCACGGCCGGCCCTGACAGGACGCAGCCAATAAATTTATCCTGATATTCCAGTAGGTAATTGCAACCCACCAAGCCCCCCATACTGTGGCCCAGCAGGAAATGACTCTGCCCCGGAAAATCTGCCGTTACCTGCCGATGAAAAATGTCTAATGAGTCCAGATAATCGGAAAACTTGTCGATATGCCCGGGCGTCCCCTCGGACTGTCCGTGCCCAATCTGATCGTAGCTCGCCACCGCAAATCCGCGTGCGACAAAACGTTCTGCGAGCATCTGATAGCGACCACAGTGTTCACCAGCACCATGCACTAACACCACGACGGACTTGGCCGTGCCCTCCGGACACCAGTAGCGGAAAAAAAGCGACGATCCGTCTGACCCAATAAACTTCCCACTACGTTCATTCATTATCCTGGCTCCGATTCCGCACCCGGTAATACCCGCAGCAAACCACGAAATGCACGTTGTGCAGTACCACCACTTTTGACCACCCGATAGACATCCGCGGCAATGGGCATCTCTATCCCATATTCATCTGCCAGAGCCATGACCGCAGGCGCACTCTTCACACCCTCGGCGACCATAACCATTTGCTCGATTATTTCGTCAATATTTCTACCCTTGCCCAACTCGACCCCCACGTGTCGGTTACGACTCTGCGCACTGGTACAAGTTGCAATCATATCGCCCATGCCGGCCAAACCAGCAAATGTCTCAGCACGACCGCCCATGGCCACACCGAGCCTGCTTACCTCCGCAAGACCACGGGTAATCAATGCCGAGCGGGTATTATCTCCCGCCCCCTGCCCGTCACCCATCCCCACCGCGATGGCGATGATATTTTTGAGAACGCCGCCTAACTCACAACCGATAACATCGTCATTGGTATACACGCGGAAAAGACCGCTGCGGAAAAGCCTCTGCAACTCCAAAATGATGACCTTATCCTCCATGGCAATTACGCTGGCCGCTGCCTGCCCGGCCATAATTTCTCTGGCGAGATTAGGGCCGGTCAGCACCCCCGCCGGGTGCCCTGGCAGTACTTCATGAATAATTTCAGTCATCCGCTTGCGGGTAGCCAGCTCCAAACCTTTAGTCAAACTGATCACGGGCACCCAGGCGCGCAGGTAGGGTTTTACCTGTTCCAAAACGCCACGAAAGCCCTGCGATGGCACACCCATAATCAACACATCGACACCTGCCACCGCCTCTTCGATACTGGTGGTCGCGGTCAATGCCTCGGGAAGAACAGCCCCAGGAAGATACTTTTCATTGCGGTGGAGAGTGTTTATTTCTTCTACTGTTGCGGCGTCTCTAGCCCATAGTGTGACCGGCGCATTGCGCGCCACCAACGCCGCCACCGTCGTTCCCCAGGAACCCCCGCCCAACAGTGCTACTTTATAATTCAACGCTATTATTCCTTTTCAAAACTGCCTGCAGGTTAGCCAGGAAGCGCGGCGGCACGTACCCGTTCGAGTTGCCGTGCCAGCTCTCTGAAGTCTTGTGCGGCACGTTTTCTGCGCTCGCCCACATCTGGGCCGCCGGCTTCGGTCAGCCCCATATTGGTCAACAATTTATAGCCATTTTCAAACAAGAGCTTACCGATTGAGGCTTCGCTACTGATGCGCCGTTGCAGATAGGCCTGCTTCCCATAGATAAGGCTTTGACTGATGCAGTCTTTTTGCTCGAGGCCCACGCTTGCGTCCAGTCTCGCCAACACATCGGCCACCACGCGATAGGCCTCCACGAACGACAGCAAAGTGGTATGGGCCACTATGGGTGTCATCAACAGCAGCAAATCTCGACCGTAGTTTGAGTTAGCGGCCAACTCATCCTCCCAACCAACTTGATACCTATCGAACTCGGCCTTTAACTCCTGGTGGAACTCCTCTTTGGGTGCGTAGAAAAACTCAAACTTGAACAAGTCGCGGAGACGATCCGCCTCCAGCCAAAATGCATCGACAGCATCGCCTGCAAGCCCGGCAACCTGTAACAGAGCCAGCTCGCCGATGGCCTTGGTCACGAAAAAGTGAATGGTGGTATTTCGGTAATAATTAGCCGCTCCGTGCTGCTCGGGAGCAATGGCGTAGACTACTTCAGGACCCTGGTCGTAACGACTGATAAGGCCACTCGCCACCAGCGTTTTCCCCATAGCGGTTAACTCTTGCACGTTTTCGGATTCAAAGTCATTGGTCAGACGAATCGAACGCTCCCTTGCCCAGGACACGAACTGACTAATTTCTTTGATCAACTCTTGCTCGGTGAGAGCTCGTGGCGCAGCGCCTAACAGGACCATTGTCGTGAGCGCAGCCAGAGTGATAGGTGTAACGCGATTGGCCTCCACGCCCACCTGAAACGCGATTTTTGAAAGCTCCAGTTTGTCGTTGGCATCAGGAGCTTGTTCGAGTATGACCGGCTCTCCAAAATCCACGTAGATACGACCTAACGGCTGTTTCAAGCCGCGCAAGTACCTTATAAACCAGCGCAAGCTCTCCGGTTGTTTTGTCGCTCCTGCCTGCTCTGTGGCGTAGTCCCTGACGTCGCCTATCAAGTCATAGTTCAACGCCGCCGGGATGATATGTAAATTGCGGGCATCGGTGGTATGCGCAGCCTCCACCACATATTTGAGCAAACCATAACGTGGCGGCATTAACTTGCCAACCCGAGAGCGTGTGCCCTCGAAAGCCCAGGAAAAAGGAAAGCGCTTCTCGAGCAGGTATCCAATGTACTGCCTCAATACCATTTTGTAGAGCACGTCATCCTGGAACGAACGGCGAATGAATATTGCACCCGCACGACGCGCCAGAAAACCAAGCCCCGCAAAAGCCATATTCACGCCGCCCAAGGTATGCGGCGACGGAAAATCATTTTCATAGAACAGGTGCTGCAGCATGAAACCATCGACATGGGTTTTATGGGTCCAAAGAATCGCGGCCGGATTTTCTCTTGTCATCTTCCGCACCCGTTCCAGCCCCTGCTGATCGATGACAATCTCCGGATCGTAACCCAGTGAAATAATCACACGATTCAACGCGTCCATCACATCCAGCCAGAATGTGCGCGGAATAGAGATCAATTCCTTCATGATTCCCACGGATTCAGCCTGTAGATCTTCGACTGTACGGCCGGTTTCTTCGCTTACCTTTTCAAGAGCATTGCGAAATTTAGCACTGGCCTGCAAGTTATTAGCGACCTGCCGAGGTACCTTATAGCGTCCCCCTTGCAGCCTTCGCTCGGCAATATCGAGCGCCAATCCGGCCTGTCCAGCAATAAAACCTGCCAATTCGACGGGGTCTGCCGGCCGACCGAGGCGCGAAGCCAGTCGTTCCTGCAGTTCACCCAGGCTTGCCGAATTCGCCACAATGCACTTGGCCCTGGAGGGGTCTTTATTGAGAATACGGCTGGCCTTTCCCGACTTGGGTCTCCGCGGATTGCCACTCAATAGATCGCGCAGCCTGGGGGTAGCATTCTTATTATCCACCGACGTAAACCAGGCCACGCGCAGCGGCACAATAATTGTGTCGGCGGCAACGTTCAAAGCTTGCTCCAGATTTTGGGTCGCAATTTTCTCGGGGGCTCTACCAATCCGCAGCACCACCTTATCAACTTTTCCGGTGTTTGCTGGCTCGGGCGAGCTGGAGCTCAGCCAATCGTCAAGTAATCCCCGCTCCACTCGGTGGGAGGCATCGAGTATGAAAAGCACATCCTTGCTGTTGTCTAAAGGCCAGGGATTGGACATGGTTCAGGACTTCCGTTTAACCGCTTTGGGTTTTGCTTTAGCTTTGGGTTTTGCTTTAGCTTTGGGTTTTGCTTTAGCTTTGGGTTTCGTCGGCTCCACTAGTCCCAGCGCTACCTCGTACAGAGCTCGGACATCGGCAATATGACCGTTCAAGCCAGCAACCGTCCAGTCACTGGTATCTATCGGCGGCAAAACCTCTACCTCTACAAGCGCCGGCCTGAAAATAAAGTCGCCCTTGGGTGCAACATCCAACGCATTGTGAATAACGATGGGAACAATAGGCACACCAGCCTGCATGGCCAAGTGAAATGCTCCCTTTTTGAAGGGGGCCAGCTTAGGTGAGACGGTTCGAGTACCCTCCGGTGCTATGGCGACGCTCTTGCCATCATTGCGCATAACGTCGACCAGAGGTTGCATGGCATCGATGGCACTGGCTGCGTTTTTGCGGTCAATTAACACTACGCCGCCAAACTCCATAACCTGGCCGATAACCGGCATTTTTCTTATTTCTTCTTTACCCACACCGGCAATGTCTCGGCGCAACAAACGGGCAGCGATCACCACATCGGCCTTACTCTGGTGGTTGAAGATGAAAACAGCCGGACGATGAGACCATAAATGCTCTTCACCAGTCACCTTGAGATCCAAACCAATAATGGCGCTAGCCATGTCGGCAAACAACGAAAAGGAAAAATTTTGCGCCTTACGACGCGAACCGGTCAGAGCCCAAACAGGTAGCCCAGCCGCGAATGCACCAACGAGGCTGCCTG
>JBLHKV010000139.1:0-10145 GCA_047618115.1 Halieaceae bacterium
TGTGACGACCTCCATGCCTGGGATTACCTTCTTGGGGCGATTGCCCTGGGGAATAATAGCGCGGGTAAAGCCATGTTTGGCCGCCTCCTGCAGACGCTCCTGGCCACCGGGTACAGGACGAATTTCGCCGGAGAGGCCCACCTCGCCAAACACGACCAGATCGCGTGGCAAGACCTGGTCACGAAAACTGGATACCATAGCGAGCAACAACGCCAGGTCGGCACCTGTTTCCAGGACTTTTACCCCACCCACAACGTTGGCAAAAACATCCTGATCTCCGATCATCAACCCACCGTGGCGGTGTAGCACCGCGAGTAACATTGCCAATCTATTCTGCTCCAACCCAACGGCAACCCGGCGTGGATTTGAAAGCTGGCTTTCGTCGACCAGCGCCTGAATTTCAACCAGCAAGGGCCGCGTTCCCTCCCATACCGCCATGACCACGCTGCCTGAAGACGTCTCCGCGCCGCGGTTTAGAAAGATGGCCGACGGATTGGTGACCTCCATCAAACCTTCCTCGGACATGGCAAAGACCCCGAGTTCATTGACCGGCCCAAAGCGATTTTTATTACCCCGCAATGTCCGAAAGCGACTGTCGGCAGTATCTTCAAGCATGATTGAGCAGTCGATCATATGCTCCAAAACCTTGGGACCCGCCAAAGAACCATCTTTGGTAACGTGACCCACCAATAGCAACACCATGCCGCTTTGCTTGGCATAACGCGTCAAGACTGCGGCACACTCGCGCACCTGGCTGACACTACCCGGCGCCGATGCCAGCTCTTCGTTATAGACAACCTGAATCGAGTCGACGACCAGAACCTTGGGCTTGTGTCGTTCCAAAGCGCGCAAAATATCACTTATATTGGTTTCTGCCATAAGCCGCAATTTATCCAGCGGCAGGGCCAGACGATGACCGCGCATAGCGATTTG
This sequence comes from Halieaceae bacterium, assembly GCA_047618115.1. Classification (GTDB taxonomy): domain Bacteria; phylum Pseudomonadota; class Gammaproteobacteria; order Pseudomonadales; family Halieaceae; genus CALJGI01. The sequence goes on from JBLHKV010000139.1 coordinate 934, forward strand.
TTGAGGCGACTCCTCGCCAGTGACATACAGCGCCTCCATCCGGGAGGCGAGGTAGCACATCGTTTGCAGCAACAGCGTACTCTTGCCCGCACCGGGATTACCGCCGATCAGAACCGCGGAGCCCGGCACCAGACCCCCGCCCAGCACCCGATCGAATTCACCGAGGCCAGAACTGAAACGAGGCAAGTCTTCCAGGTCGATCTCAGATAACACCCGGGCCTCGGCGACTTGACCCGTATACCCTGCCCTGCCGGATGACTTCTTACCGGGCCCCAGCTTAATTTCACTCAAAGTATTCCAGGCGCTGCACTCGGCGCACTGCCCCTGCCACTTACCGTGTTCTCCGCCACAGTCTGTGCATACAAAAGCTGATTTTTGTTTAGCCATCTGCCGTTGGTCCCCTCTCCGAAGGCGCTAATGCTAACATAGGAAATTGTTTGTTCCAGACCAATGGGATAATTGCTTGGCGCTCCGCAACATGCGCCGTACAATCCTTGTCTCGGCGCCCAAACTTTTTAAACGGCCACCTGCTTTAAATGACTTCATCAACACTGATTCCAGAACACCCTTTGGTCTTCTACCCCTCTATGGCCGCCACTCTCGGCCTGGAAGAGGCTGTGTTGCTGCACCAACTGAACGAACTGATGCGCTATCGCGGGGGCACATCTAAAGATGGTTACACGTGGTTGCAGCTGGTGCCGGGCGAGCTGATTCCGCTACTTCCCTTCTGGACCCTGCTCGACTTGCAGCGCATCGCCAACAGCCTGATCGCCAAGGGCGTCTTACTAAGTGACAACCAAGACCTGGCAACTGCCGAATGCTTCCGATTTGCGATAAACGAAAAATTGGCGGAATGGACGCCTCCGACTGAAGAGGTGCGCGCGATAGACCCGCCTAGCGGGGGCGGGGGCAGGCGCCTTGTGCCCAATTGGATGCCTGCTCAGGACATGCTCGAATGGCTCCATCTTAACCACGGGGTTTCGCGTGAGTTTGCGCTGGCTCAGCTGGAAGATTTCATCCTGTATTGGACAGAGCGTGGCGATGCGCATCACGCCTGGGATAACAAGTTCAGACAACACGTACTGGGGCGCTGGCGACTGCAGCAACAGCAAGCTTCGGAGCAGCGTATTTGCGCCTCGGAGAACCACCTCGATCGCTTTTGGCAACCTGGCGCCGACGCACTTGAGATCCTCTTACGCGATGGTGTAAACCGGGAGTTCATCGATGACGCTATCCCTGAATTCGTGCTTTACTGGTCCGAACAGTCCGGCCCGACACAGGCGCCCAACTCAAAATTCATCGCCCATATACGCCGCCAATGGCGTCGCTTCAGCAGCTCGGTAGATCGCGACGGCGAAGCCAGACTGATACCGGCCAACTGGCAACCCAACGAAGATGTATTCGATATCCTGGCGCTGGCGAATATCGATGCTGCCTTTGCCCGGTCGTTATTGCCGGAATTCCAGATGTATTGGCAAGATAGCCAGCAGGAATACAGTTCGTGGAACACGAAATTTCTACAACATGTAAAATACCATTGGGCGAAGAGTCATCAATTAGGCAACCACAACGGGGCTACCCATGCAGGACAGCAAAAAAATCGAACGGGTAGCACGCGAGCTCGAAGCATCGCAGAAGACCTCACCGACCGCAGCTGGGCAAGCTGAAGCTGGACACCGTTCCAAACCGATCAGCCCGGAACAGATAGACACCATCAATCAGGTCTTTGCCTTATTTCGACTGAACTACCACAACCAGTACTACAGCGCCTGGGGCAACGACGAGCAACTCGCGCAGATAAAGAAACTCTGGCTCGGATCACTCGCCGCTTTCTCCAGCGAGCAGATTCTGAAGGGCGCGCGACGTTGCGTAGAGCACAGTGAGTACTTACCTACATTAAATAAAATGCTGGAATGTTGCCGACAGGAGCTCGGCGCGATCGGATTAATCGACGCGCGCTCCGCGTTCATCGAGGCCTGTCAGGCTGGATCACCCAAATCAGCGCAGGCGTGGAGCCATCCAGCGGTGTACCTGGCTGGTTGTGCCGCCGATTGGTTTTTCCTCGCCAACAACCCAGAGCGCATGACTTACCCAGTCTACCAACGTCATTACCTCGGCTTTTGCGATCGGGTGCTGGCCGGTGAAACGTTCACCATAGAAGCGCCGGAAGCACTTCCTGAGCACATCGCAACTCCGCTGAGCAAGGATGAGCAATTAGAAATGCTGCGGCAACTCAGGGAAGACGTAGGCCTGTGAACGGCTTTATGAACAACCCGGGCCGCGGCAGTAATTGGCGTTCATTTGCAGCAATTTTTATCGTCATTTGTGGCATGACAGGCCTGCTGGCCGGAGTATCTGTCAGCGAGAAGCCAGACATTGAGACAGCCAATCTGTTGACCATGGCCTACTACACGATGAGTTTGTTTGTGGTAGGTGGCGTGGATCTGGGCATACCAACTGGAGGGCCAGGCTGGGGACGCGGTCTCCTCTGGTTCGCCTATTTTGGGGCACCTGTACTGGCGGCCTGGACTCTATTGAGCACTTTGCTCAATGTTATATCACCGCAGCGCTGGCAGTTACGCCGAGCCAGAAATCACATTATCGTAGTCGGCGCTAATGAGTTGAGTTTGAGCTACCTACGCGTGCTGCGACGCCACAATAAAAAAGTTCCAGTCGTGCTGGTCTGCCGTGAAATCGACGAAACAACGCGAGATGAATTCGTGCACAGCTACAACGCAATGGTGGTGGTGGGTGACGTTACTCACGAGTACTTCCTGTCAAAGCTGCGCCCACAACACGCTCTTAAAATTATGCTACTGGGGCAGGACAGCCTGCGCGCTTACGAGGCAGCTAGTATTTTGACCAGCATGGTGCCCGGAATCGGCGAGCGGATTGTTCTGCACTGCGTCAACCTACGATTTATGCGCGCCATGGCGTCAACCAGAGTCGCCAAGGAGTGCCAGACCTTCAATACCTACCACCTCGCCGCAGCGGGCCTGGTACACAATCATCTACTCACCCATTTCGCCAAAACAGAACCCAAGGATGCCATCATCCTGGCTGGCTTTGGTCGCTTCGGGCAGACCGTGCTGGAGGAACTGCAAAAATGTGCATTAGACGAGCTCAGCACCGTCGTCATCCTCGACACAGACGCTAAGCGACGGGTACGGGTAGCGGATGAACAAATGGAGTTTCTCGGTGATTATCGCCGCGAGTTGTTCGAGGGCGACATCTCCAATCCCGAAGTCTGGGAACAGATTCGAAACTACGTCACGCTGAACAAATCTGACACGGTGGTGGTCCTGGGAACCGGACGCGAGTCGGAGAACCTTCGTACCGCGCTTTGGATCCGGCGAGAGTTTCCCAAAGCCAGAATTATTACCCGTAGCACCAAGGGTTCTAGATTTGCCAGGGAAGTCGGCAGAGAACACGATCTGACCAGCGTCAGTATTGCCGAATTGGTAGAGGATAATATTCCGCCAGACTGGATTCTAGAAGAAGGTTGAGGCGGGAAGTGCTCCAACGCGTCACTTGTCTTGATCGTAGGCTTGTCTGGCGAGGTTCTCAAAGCGTGTGTACTGACCAATAAAGGCTAGCTTACACGTGCCAATTGGACCATTACGTTGCTTACCGAGGATGATCTCCGCAATGCCCTGATCCGGGCTTTCCTCGTTATACACTTCGTCGCGGTAGATGAACATGATGACGTCGGCGTCCTGCTCGATGGCCCCGGATTCTCGCAGGTCCGAGTTGACCGGACGTTTGTTTGGCCGCTGCTCCAGTGAACGGTTTAACTGAGATAAGGCAACCAATGGACACTTAAATTCCTTGGCTATGGCCTTCAGTGAACGTGATATTTCAGATATTTCAGCTGTTCTTCCATCAGTGGAACCGGCGACCTGCATCAATTGCATGTAGTCGATCATAATCATGCCCAAGTCGCCATGAATCCGCGAAATTCGCCGAGCTCGGGAGCGAATTTCAGTTGGCGTCAGCGCCGGCGTGTCGTCGATAAACAACGGCCTGTCCTTCAATTTAGACACCGCCTTTGACAGGCGGGGCCAATCCTCACTTTCCAGCTTTCCATTGCGAATTCGAGTTTGGTCTATGCGCCCGATCGAGGACAACATTCTTACAATGAGCTGGTCTGCAGGCATTTCCATGCTGAAAACAATGACGGGCTTATCCTGGTTGAGCACCGCGTGTTCCACCATATTCATGGCAAAAGACGTTTTACCCATAGAGGGCCGTCCCGCCACGATAATGAGATCCGAGTTTTGCAAACCCGAGGTTTTTTCGTTGAGTGCCTGGTAGCCGGTACTGAGTCCAGTAATATCGCCACCGGAATTAAACAGTTCGTCAATGCGGGCAACCGCCTTCTGCAACAGCGGATTCACCTCCAGTGGCCCACCGGATTTAGGCCCCTCCTCCGAGATCTGCATTATCAGACGTTCGGCATTATCGATTAGCTCTGCGCTGGTTCGGCCATCGGGGCTAAACCCGCTATCGGCAATATCTTGCGCCGCCTGGATCAGATTGCGCAGACTCGAGCGCTCACTTACCACCTTGGCGTAGGCCCGGATATTCGAGGCACTGGGCGTATTCAGCGCCAGTTCGGCCAGGTAGCTGTCTCCACCGGCAGATTCAAGCTCTCCTGCGGCGGTCAACGCCGAGGACACCGTGACAAAATCTATAGGTTCGTCGTCGTTAACCAGTTTCGCCATCTGCCGGAAGATCTGGCGATGATTGGGACGATAAAAATCTGGGACAGTTATTAGCTCTGACACACTGTCCCAGGCGTCATTGGCCAACATCAAGCCGCCCAATACCGAACGCTCCGCCTCAATCGAGTGCGGCTGCATCTTGATTTTGACGAGTTCGGGGTCGTCCGCGTAGGGTAACTCTACAACGGTATTGGGATACTCAGATTCAGCCATGAGTGAATAACATTTCTTCGCGGCAAGGGGAGAGATTGTGGGGTATTTGCAGCCAAAAAAAAAGCACTCAACTAAAAGTGAGTACCTTTTTTATCGGTGGAGCGCACCTAACTTTGGGGACAGTTTACTTAATTATAATTTTGGGGACAGTTTACTTAATTATGTGAAGCTTAAGCCTCTACGATGTTTCACATAATTAAGTAAACTGTCCCCAAAATTATAATTAAGTAAACTGTCCCCAAAACTCGAGGTTAGTCGACTTCGGCAATAACGCGCAGCGTAATTGCCTGGGTGACATCCGAGTGCAGTTGAATATCAATCGAGTATTCGCCCAATTCGCGCAGCGCACCAGTAGGTAGCTTAATCTCAGACTTCGTCAGCTCGATTCCGATGGCATTTTTAACTGCCTCGGCGATATCGCGAGAGCCAACTGAACCGAACAACTTACCTTCGTCGCCAGCATTAGCTTCTATCACAACTTCCAAACCTTCGAGTTGATTACCACGGGTTTGTGCTGCTGCCACGACTTCGGCCGCTTCAGCTTCGAGACCCGCCCGGCGCGATTCAAATGCAGCCACATTACTGACTGTAGCCGGAACTGCTTTGTTATAAGGCACCAGGTAATTACGGCCGTAGCCAGCCTTTACATTGACCTTGTCCCCGAGATTGCCGAGGTTGGCAACTTTCTCAAGTAGAATTACTTCCATCTTACTTACCTCTTTGTAGGGAGATTTTCTGCTCCCGTTATTCCGAATCTTTTTCTGCCTGGCTCGCGCCGCGCAGGTTTCTAAAGCTATCTACTACAGCCAAAATAACGACTGCGACCTTCGCTAGGTCAAATACCAACCAAAGCGAATAAAAAAACACCAGCGGTTGGGCACCCCTGTCCCGCTTATTGACTTGGTGATGCACCAAAGCAACACCGGCCATCGTCAGCGGCAGCACCGTCATCACGGCCCACACCCGGTACTCGATGCCCAACGACACCAAAACCACTCCTGACAGTAGCGTTACCACCGTCACTTGTGGTGCGAGGCGCAATGCCCTGAACTCTTCGCCAAATCCGCCGGGATTATACAACCCCGCCTGCCACCAGCGTGCGAGCAACACACACATCATGCTACTGAAGGCATTCATCAAGCCGAGAATTCCTGCAATCTGCAGCGTTCCCGGCGAGACGATGGTTATATCTGAGCCACCCTCAGCCATTCTCTCTTCAAAATCTGTAAACAACTGACCAAAAATTTCAGCCACTTGATCCAGATAGTTGGCGCCTACCGTAAGCAACAGCAGCCCCGTTATTACTCCAACTCCGGAGGCAGCCACCATAGTGGCCTGCCATGACCCGGTGCGACGTAGTATTACCGCCAGAACCAGGCTACCGATGATCATGCCGAAGGGGCCAATCTCCCCGAAATACAGCACGACGCCCGCGGGCAATATCGCCCACATCATTACATAACTGCCCTCCGCCTCACCTTTGCGAAGGGTAACCAGTGCAATGACTGCTGCACTGACCCAGGAAAAAAGTAGGGTACCAGCTCCAAAAACTGCTACCAAAAGAGCCTGCATACGGCCCCTCATAACGTATTCAGCGAGGCCTTTCATCAACCCGCCTTTATGTTAACAACACGTTGACGTGTTACTAGCCATGGCTATCTGTGTAGGGAATCAAAGACAAGTATCGAGCGCGTTTAATGGCTGTTGCCAACTGACGCTGATAGCGAGCTGTAGTACCGGTAATCCGGCTGGGTACTATTTTCCCTGTTTCAGAGACATAAGCCTTAAGTGTCTCGAGATCCTTGTAGTCGATTTCTTTAACGCCTTCGGCGGTGAAACGACAGTATTTGCGGCGACGGAAAAAACGTGCCATATCAATTCTCCTTTATGTATTCTGTGGTTCGCTGCTATCTTCGGCGGGTGCTTCAGCTGGCGCTTCTTCGCTTTCGACAGCGGCGGCCTCAACTGGTGCGGCTTCAACTACAGCTTCCTCAGCCGGGGCACTTTCTACGGTCTCGGGCGCGGCGGCTGCTTCGCTAGCTGCCAGTTCTGCAGCGGCGGCACTTTCTTTGGCTGCGGCTGCAGCTTCCATAGCCTGACGCTCTTCGTAGCGGTTACGACGATCGCGACTCTCTTTCTCAGCCTTCATGATCAAGGATTCTTCCAAATCGGGAGCATCGCGGCGTATAACCAGATTACGAATCACGGCATCGTTGAAGCGGAAGGTAGTGGTGAGTTCATCCAGAGCCGCCTGATCTGCTTCGACGTTCATCAGGACGTAGTGCGCTTTATGCACTTTATTGATGGGGTAGGCTAATTGACGACGCCCCCAATCTTCCAGGCGATGCACTGTGCCACCGTCTTTTTCGACGATCTGGCCGTAGCGCTCGATCATGGCAGGGACTTGCTCGCTTTGGTCCGGGTGGACCATAAAAATCACTTCGTAGTGACGCATAATAGCTCCTTACGGGTTATAGCCACCTGCTTTATTGCAGTGTGACAAGGAGGGCAGCCGTTTTTGCGGCTACCGGATTTCAAGGCGGCGTATTCTATGCAAGTAAACACATAGATGCAACACTTCTAGCTCTTTGGGTTTTTGAAATCAGCTGGCCTGGTTGCGTTGCCGCTGAATTTCAAATAAACAAATGCCGGTCGCAACCGATACATTGAGGCTACTGACCGAGCCCAGCATAGGTAAATTAATCAATTGATCGCACTTTTCTCGTGTTAGTCGGCGCAGGCCTTTACCCTCCGCCCCCATTACCAGGGCAACAGGTCCGAGCAGATCACTCTCGTAGAGTGTCTTCTCCGCTTCTCCCGCGGCGCCAAACAACCACACACCTTCCGCTTGCAGTTTTTCCAGGGTTCGAGCCAAGTTGGTTACACGAACAAAAGGTACGACTTCGGCAGCACCACTGGCAACTTTGCGCACGACAGGCGTTATGTCAGCGGACTTATCCTTGGGTACAATCACCGCATCGACCCCGGCGGCATCGGCACTGCGCAAGCAGGCACCGAGGTTGTGCGGATCTGTTATGCCATCCAGCACCAACAGCAACGGAGCGTGATCGATCGTTCTTAACATATGCAGCAAGCGCTGCTCATCCCAGACCTCGATGGCCCGATCCATTTCCACCACCACCCCTTGATGAGCACCGTCTACGAGCTCATCGAGCTTTTTGCGGGGCAATCGCTCAATGGTGATGTCCAACTGGTGGGCACGCTCTTCAATTTCAGCCAACCTGTCGTCGCGACGATCTCGCTGCAACTTCATTAAGCGCACATCCGCTGGCCTGGTGGCCAGTAATGCCATCACAGCGTGGATTCCAAATACGTGATCTATAGCCATCAGCGTTTCGGCCGACGCAATTTGTTGGCCGAGGCAGTCTTATCAGCACCCTTGTTGACGTTAGCTTTGGTTTTGGCTTTCGTTTTGGCTTTTGGCTTAGCATTTTGTTTGGCCTTTGGCTTGGCCTTTGGTTTGCCCTCGACTGGGCCACCCTTTTTATCTCCGGCCCCGGCTTTAGGCTTGCGCTTACGTGGCTTCCCGCCAGTTGCAGGTTTCTTACCCTGCTTGGCGGCTCCGTCACGCTTGACACCATCTTTATCAACCATTTCCAGATCGACTTTCTTGTCTTCAAGATCTACCCGGGCTATTTGCACCGTAACTTTGTCGCCCAAATGGAAGCTGCGACCACTGCGCTCGCCACTCAGACGCTGACGAACGGGGTCAAAATGGTAGTAATCGCCCGGTAGAGCGCTTATATGAACCAAACCCTCGACATAAAGACCATCCAACTCGACAAACAGTCCAAAGCTGGTGGTTGCGCTCACCACACCCGTGAATACCTCACCTACGTGCTCTTGAAGATATTCGCACTTCAGCCAGGAATCTACATCGCGAGTCGCCTCGTCGGCTCTACGCTCGGCCATTGAGCAATGCTCGCCCTGGGCCAGCATAGCCGGAAGGTTGTAGGGGTAAATCTCTTCGCGCGGGATAGGTTTAACACCCGCTATCCGCTTGACTGCTTTACTCGACGCCTTCGAGCGGATCACGGAGCGAATCGCCCTGTGCACCAGTAGGTCCGGGTAGCGTCGAATGGGCGAGGTAAAGTGCGCATAGGCCGCATAGTGCAAGCCGAAATGGCCTTTATTGTCTGGCTGATACATCGCCTGCTTAAAGGAGCGCAACATCATGATTGAAATAATATGAGCATCATCCCTACCACCCAACTGCTGCTGCAAACGGCAATAGTCCAATGGACTGGGCTCATC
>JBLHKV010000140.1:0-10073 GCA_047618115.1 Halieaceae bacterium
TGGGCAAGGCTTTGGCAGAGTCGAGCCCCAAATTGTGGGAGGCTGATCTCACTGCGGCCGATCCCGAGGACCTGATGATTCTGACCTACACCTCCGGGACCACAGGCCCGCCTAAGGGTGCGATGATTAGCCAGCGCAATATGATGTATATGCTGCAAGCGCTGCAATCCATATATCACATCCGTGCCGATGATGAACAAATTGCCTTCCTGCCACTGGCACATATTGCAGGGCGGATGTTTTACACCTTCAGCCCCATCATGAATGGATCGGTTATAAACATCGTCGAAAGTCTGGAGACCACCATTCAGGATCAGCAGGAAGTCTCGCCTTCCATCCACTTTGCTGTGCCTAGAGTCTGGGAGAAACAGTTCTCCACTATCGCCATCAAACTCAAGGAAAGCACAGCGTTGGGTCGCTGGGCCCACGCCAGGGCAATGGCTATCGGTGCGCGGGTCGCCTCATACCACTACGATGGAAAACCGACTCCCCCCCTGTGGCGACTAGCATCGGCGCTGGCAAATTTTGCGGTGCTTCGAAATCTCCGCAAATTTCTTGGCATCAATGACACCCGCTGGCTGTCCACCGCTGCGGCGCCAATAGCACCGGAGTTGATCGAGTGGTTCTGGACCATAGGAAAACCTATGTACGAAGTGTATGGCCAAACCGAGTGCACCGGCTTGGCCACTGCCAACATGCCGGGTGCGTTTCGCGTTGGGAGTATCGGCAAGGCCGTGGCAGGTACCGAGGTGATGCTCTCCGATGAAAATGAAATACTCATCCGCGGTCCCGGTGTCATCCAGGGCTACTGGAACAAACCTGAGAAAACCGCAGACACCATCCGCGATGGCTGGCTACACACAGGAGATGTTGGACGTATAGACGATGACGGGTTTATCTACATACTCGATCGCCTCAAGGACATTATCATTACCGCGGGTGGCAAGAACATAACCCCCAGCGAAATTGAAAACCGACTGAAATTCTCGGCCTACATTTCAGACGCCGTCGTAATAGGCGACGCGCGCCCTTACTTAACCTGCTTGATAATGATCGATGAGGAGAACGTAACCAACTACGCTCAGAACCTCAGCGTGCCTTTCAGCAACTACACCAGCTTGTGTCACACCCAGGCGGTGAAAGACCTCATCCAAGAAGAGATTGAAACCGTCAACGCTAAATTTGCACGAGTAGAAACCATTAAGAAATTTCGGCTGATTGACCAGTTGCTGGACCCCGAAGACGAAGAACTTACACCAACCATGAAGCTGAAGCGTAAAGTGGTAAATGTGAAATACGCCGAGCTGATTGATAGTATGTACAACACCTAACACTTAACAGCTGGCCGGTGCCATAATCCCGGGCCCATGGAGACAAATATGCACACCGACCAAATCTCGCTAGGCCAGGCACTGCGCCTGCTAATCTTGCTACCCACGTTGTGGTGGATGACAGGGTGTACAGAGAAAATGGAAACCACAAACGATGCAGCTCCTGCGGTCCGCGGTGTTACCGACACCGAAATCATACTCGGTTCCCATACGGATTTGTCAGGCCCTATCGCCACCCTGGGTGTTGATGGTGCCAACGGTACCCGCATGCGCTTTGAAGAAGCCAACGCCGCCGGCGGCATTCATGGCCGCACCATTCGCTTCGTCGTGGAAGACAGCCAGTATCAGGTTCCGAAGGCCATCCAGGCCGCCAATAAGCTCATCCACCGCGACAAGATATTCGCCATGGTTACCGCGATTGGCACCCAAACCAATAACGCCGTGCTCATCACCCAACTGGAGGCCGGCGTACCAAATCTCTTCCCGATAACCGGCGCACGGTCCATGGTCGAACCCCCGCATAAACTGAAGTTTCACGCCCGGGGAATCTACTACGATGAGATTCGCGCCGCGATGAAATACTTCGTCGAAGAAAAAGGTATACAGGCTCCCTGCGCCATATACCAGGACACAGAGTACGGCCAGGAAATCCTCGACGCCACCACTGACCAGGCGCAGGCGATGGGCCTGGAACTGGCAGCGACTTCTGCACACAAGCCCACCGAAAGCGAATTCACAGCCGCTATTCTGCGTTTACGTGAAGCGGGCTGCGATCTGGTACTTATGGGTACCGTAGTCCGCGATACCATCCTGGTATTGGAGGCCGCGCGCAAACTAGGCTGGGACGGTGCGGCATGGGTGGGCAACAACGCAGCCTACAACCAGGCAGTGGCCGACCAGGAAAGTGGCGCCGGTGAGGGCTACTACGCTTTTGTTCACATGGGCATGATGTACCGGGACAACCCGCCAAGCGAGGCCGCTGCCGCGTGGTGGGACCGGTTTGTAGAGCAGCAGGGGCGCACTCCAGAATACGTTGCACTCGAGGCGTACCGCAATGCCGATATCGTGGTGAAAGCGCTTGAATTGGCGGGGCGGAACCTCACTGTGGACTCGCTGATAGCAGCGCTTGAAAGCATTGATGACTACGAGGATATTTTTGGGTACCGCGTTTCTTTTGGCCCAGGGCAACACAAGGGCGTTACTGAATCTGCACTCGCCCAGATCAAGGACGGGCGCTGGCACACCCTGAAGGAATCGATTAGCTATTGAAGATGCATTCCTGTTATGACTGAAACCCACTACCTCACCGATATCCTGATCTTACTGGCTGCAGCCATTCTCACCGTGCCGGTATTCCAGCGCTTGGGTGCAGGTTCCATTCTCGGCTATCTGGCCGCGGGTGCTCTGGTAGGTCCCTGGGGTTTCGGATTCATCGACAACTCGGCAGACATCCGGACTATTGCCGAATTCGGTGTAATCTTCCTGCTCTTCAGCGTGGGAATCGAACTAAAACCCAGCCGTTTGTGGACCATGCGACGCTTGGTGTTCGGCCTGGGAGCCTCCCAGGTATTTTTAACCGGGCTTGTCATCACTGGCCTTGCATTGCTAGTTGAGCTACCAACCAAAGTCGCTGTGATAATCGGCTTCAGCCTGGCATTTTCTTCTACCGCGGTTGGCTTGCAAACACTTAGTGAGCGCGGGGAAATGGGCTCTCACCGCGGACGCGCGGCTCTATCTACCCTGCTAATGCAGGACCTGGCCGTAGTTCCACTACTGACATTGATAGCCTTATTCGCCGCCGAAAGTACCCTTATGGACGGGCTGGAATACGCGGTAATGGAAGCGGTCCTAGTGTTAGGCCTGATAATCCTCACTGGCAAATACTTACTCTCTCCGGTTCTCGCGTTAGTTGCCACCAGTAGAACTGCCGAAATATTTATGGCAGCAGCTGTGTTCACTGTATTGGGCACAGCCTGGTTGATGGAAGAAGTAGGTCTGTCGATGGCATTAGGTGCATTTCTCGCCGGGCTGATGCTGGCAGAGTCTCACTACCGCCACCAGATCATCGCCGACATTCAACCATTTCGTGGCATCCTGCTCGGGCTGTTTTTCATGGGTGTCGGCATGTCTATCGATTTCGTCCTGTTGACCCGGGAAATCTATCTACTGATAAGCCTGGTCGCAGGTCTGCTGACGCTGAAAGCTCTCATCCTGTGGCTGATGTGTCGGGTCTTCGGGTCGAGTAACTCGGACTCCATCAAGGTTGCATTTCTACTAGCACAAAGCGGTGAGTTTGCACTGGTGGCATTCGGCCTGGCGTCGTTAAACGACTTACTGCCAAATGAATTATTCCGCCTGCTTACCCTCGTAGTGGTCATGAGCATGATGATGACGCCTCTGATGGTAAAATTAGGCGATGCGTTCACGCGACGACTGCGAACCGAGCCGATGCCGCACGACGTCAGCTCCGACCATCTGGGTTCCGACACACGGCATGTAATAATCGCCGGCTTTGGTCGAGTGGGTAGACAGGTGGCGAGAGTTCTGCAAAACGGTAAAATTCCCTATCTGGCTATTGAGCTCGACCCCGACAAAGTATTGGCTGGCCGCAAAGCGGGATTCTCTGTTTTTTACGGCGATGCCAGCCAACCTGATGTTTTGAAAGCTGCCGGAGCAGCCGATGCCAATATCCTCGTGTGTACGCTCGATCAATTAGTTCCCGCCGAACGTCTCGTCAGTCTCATGCGGCAGCGCTACCCGGACATCGCCATTCACGTGCGTGGCAGGGATGATGATCACTGTGAGAAACTGCGAGATGCTGGCGCTACTTTGGTGATTTCAGAAACACTTGAGTCGAGCCTGCAACTCGGTAGTGAAGTACTCAGGGAGTTCGGCATAGTCGACCATGAGGCCAATGCGCTGACCGATGCCTTCCGCACCGATTATTACAGCCTAGCTGACAAGGATTCTAAGTAACTGCGCAAGTCGCTACCGCAGCACTATGTCGTCACCGCCTGGTCATCACCACTGGTTCTCTTTACCCGGTTCTCACCACCTGAAAAATTTCCGCAAACGAGGTGGCTCGTTCGGTCACATAGATGGGCGCATACAGGTGCCGCTTTGGCGTCATCACATCAGCAATGGTCAATTCGCTGCGACTGAGGCCGGTTATATCCTTTGCGCGCGTGACTTTTATGGAGTTCAAATCGGCCAAAGTGATTACTCCCAGGAAAGATTCCTGAGCATCAATAACCAACTTAAGCCGCACCTGCGCCTTTTTGATTAATCGCGTGGCTTCATCAATTGTTGTTGATTGTTCAAGCATAAGCGGTTGCTGACTATTAAAATCGGTAAATACCTCCAATGCGGAACTATTCATATCGAGTTCCGAGGGATGAGTTGGATGCTTGATATCGGTCGTCTCTCCTGATCAGCGGCACCAAAAATTTCTTGGCAGGGTGCCCTGATCGACAATTTAGTTAGGAGAGTGGCGGTGCTAAAAAATAGATTCCATTGTGACCGGAAGTTCAAAACTGTGATGCTGAAATCAGTATTAATGATATTAATTTATATCTTTTGCCAGTCTAGCAAGGAAACCAATGACGAGTTCGATTGACTATAGCGACCAGTGAGAGCATGACCGGCACTTCAACCAGTACACCTACTACTGTGGCAAGTGCGGCACCCGAGTGCAGCCCAAACAGAGAGATGGCGACCGCTACCGCCAGTTCGAAAAAATTGGAGGTGGCTATCATGCAGGCAGGTGCGGCAATGTTGTGTGGAAGCTTCATGGTTTTCGCTGCTGCATAGGCGATGACAAAAATTCCATAGGTTTGTATTAGCAGGGGAATCGCAATGAGCCCAATGGTCTGAGGTTGGCTTATTATCGTCTCTGCCTGAAATCCGAATAGGAGAACAACTGTTGCGAGCAGGCCTATCATAGACCAGGGTTTTAGCCTGTGAACGAATTCCTGCAAAGCTTGCCCGCCCTGGCTGGCCTCCAGGCGATGGCGCGTCAATACGCCGGCGACCAGTGGAAAAACAACATACAAAACCACCGAGAGCAGTAGGGTCTCCCAGGGTACCTGGATGTCGCTTACCCCAAGAAGAAAAGCTGCCAGCGGAGCAAAAGCGAACACCATAATGATGTCGTTGACAGACACCTGCACCAAGGTGTAATTCGGGTCCCCCTTGGTCAACTGGCTCCAAACGAAAACCATCGCTGTACAGGGCGCCACACCCAGTAAAATCATACCGGCGATATATTCTGTGGCAGTCTCAGGATCGACCCAGTCGACAAACACCACTCGAAAGAACAGCCAGCCCAGCGCCGCCATGGTAAATGGCTTAATCAACCAATTAACTATAAGCGTCAGGACCAGTCCTTCAGGCTTTTTTCTCACTTCCTTTATCGCTGTAAAATCGATCTGTACCATCATCGGGTAAATCATGATCCAGATGAATACGGCAACTACAAGATTGACATGTGCATACTCTAGCTTGGCGACGAACTCAAATATCCCAGGCGTAATATTACCTAAAAAAACCCCGGCGAGGATGCAAAGTCCTATCCAGACACTCAGATATCGTTCAAAAATTCCCATGAAGTCTCACCCGTTTCGGAAGATCTAGGTCAACATAAAGTAGCGAATAATATCCGAAAAAGAAGAACTCATACTACTGTCGATTGAGGACATCGGTAACGTTCAACCTTACTGACCTCGATTAAGTGAGTCGTCCTAGGGTATCTGCTTTTCTACTGGCGCTGTTGGCCGCAATACGCGACCACGGCGGCTATATTACGTCGCACCTGAGACTCGCCATAGCCAGGCCAGGTCGGTAACAGAATGACAGTCTCAGCGCAGGCTCGGGCGCGGGGACAATCCTTGGCAAACTCGGCAAAGCTGTCGAGGTCGGCGCAATTCTTGAGGTGCTGGGCCGCCACATCGCAACCATTTTGAAGAAGTTGACTCAACAGGGCATGCCTGTCCTGTACCTGAATGGGAAAGGCGCTGTACACGTTTCCCGACGAGAATGGAGCCAGGATGAGGCCCGGTACTTTGTGTAAAGCCTCCCAGTACAGTTTCGCATAGTGACGACGCTCATCATTGAGGGGCTCTATACCCGGCAACTGCTGGCAGATCAATTGCAACTGCGCGCCTCCCGCGTGGTGAAGATAGTGAGGTGGCAGTACATCGTTGCGACTGCTGTCCAGCTCGGTCTCAATAAAGCGGTTGATCAGCCTCACTTTGTGCACCAGCCCAAAACGGAACAGGTGCCGACTTAGCAAGGAGAAAAGCAAACGACCTGTCACCAGGTCTGTCAGCAGGCCCTTGGTGAGTCGTATCAGCAGCATGCCCGAGGTCTGCCGAGGTTGATGTGCCAGTCGTTTTTTGAGGGCTGCTGCCACATCGGATCGATCCGTCCACACCGCACCACCAAACCAGCTGTTGATGTTCTTGTACATACCGAAACTGAACACTCCGGCATCGCCGAAGGTGCCAAGCTTGCGGTTGTTCACCTCCGCCCCGAAGGCTTGGGCAGCGTCCTCTACCAGTGCCACGTGGTGCGTCCTGCACAGTTCCGAAATGGCTTCAATCTCTGCGGCAATTCCATGCAGGTGGGTAACCAGTACTGCGCCCGTTTTTGTTCCGATAGCGTCGGCTACCGCTGCGGGTGACAGGTTGCAGGTTTCGCGATCAACGTCGGCAAACACCGGTATTGCGCCAGCTGCCAGTACCATATTGATCACATCAGCAATGGTATAGGGCGACATAATGACTTCCTGCCCGGGTTCGACCAATTGCTTAATGAGAAGATAAATCCCGGTGCGGCACATGGGCGTGTGCACCACGTGGCCGCCGCCGAGTGCAGCGCTGAGTTGGTCCTCAACAAGGCCAGCATTTGTTACGGCGGTGCGAGAAATTCCGCTGATTTCAGCAATCATGGCCGCGTAGGAACGCGAGCCGTGTTGCAGCTTCAAGCGTGGTTGATACGGATCACTCACAGTGCGGCCTCCGCGATGCGAGCGGCGTTCGCCATAATGGTAAATGTGGGTGAAGTAGCCGGCGATTCAGGGAACATGGCACCATCGCAACAATAGATGCCGTTGGCCAGTTGACCGCTGGCGGCGGGAATGCCAGCACTGGTAGCAATAGAGCTGGCGAAATGGGAGCTGGTGCTGGTGCCGACTTTCAATGCCCCCAAAACCCGAAACCCGGCTGAACGCAATTGCCTGCCAAGAGCGCTGATGTCATCGCGAGCGGCGTAGAGCTTAGGCTCCCTGTCCTTGTGCATGGTTATCTCGTCCTGCTGGCGTTGCAAGGAATAACGGTGGGATTGGTTGCTATGCAGGTAGAGTCTGGCAATTATCAGCCGGCGGCGCAGGTATGTGGCAATCGGCTGGAGTCGGGGCCAGCTCCACTCCGGAACAGCGCTGCGCAACAGGTGATCGGCAAACGGATACAGTTGTATCTGGTTGCCGCTGTTACGACAGTTAATCAGCAATTGGCTTAGGGCAAAATAGTCGGCCTCGGCCTCGGGCAGTGGGCCGGTATAGAGTATGGGGAATTGCACCACCGCGTTGTCATAGAGTTGCACCGGCGAATCCAACCCAAGACTGCGCATGATAATGGCGCTGCTTTGAATACAGCCTGCTGCAAGGAATATCCGGTCATATCCGGGACTGGTTTTCCGCTGACCTTGATCAATGTAGCGCAGCTGCAATTTTTCCAGATCTATGTCGCGCACCAGGCCCTGTCGAAAACTCAGGGAATTAGGCCACTGTTGCCTGCTGCGCTCACTGCTGCTGCTAAACAGTGCCTGCCGGTAACAACCGGCCAGGCAGTGGCCACAGTAGGTGCAGGAATAGTTTGATGTTGGCCCTACATCCAGTGCCAGGCAGTTGCTACCGGCTATGAATCCCTGTTCTGGCCCGGCATTTACTGCGGCCTCCGCTTTTCTAAACAATGCCAGCTGACGAATCGCGGGCGCCGTCATGAAGCCATGATTGTAGTGTTGCGCCAAAGGGCTGGTGTCATCACCAGCGATGCCAATACTGGCACCGATGCGCTGATAGTAGGGCTCGAGCTGTTCTCTGGACAGCCCCAATGCCTTGAGCTCTGATGGTAGGAAAGGTAGGCAGGTCGCTCCCCAGTAGTTGGTAAGCCCGCCTGGCTGTTGCCAGTTGTCGCTTAGCAGTGTTTCGGGACGGCTGTCGACCACCCTGCCGAAATGTACTTTGGGCGGCGGGAACTTCAGGCCGGACTGCTTTTTCAGTTCGGCGTAAACAGCGTCGTAGTCGTCTGCCGTGTCTGGGGCTGCTACTGGCAGGCTTTTTGCCGGTGCGTCATAAATATGAATAAGGGCGTCGGGTTGAAGTCTGGCGAGCTCAAGCAATACCGCATGGGCAGCTGCGCCCGAACCCACTACCGCGATTTTCACGCTTCGGTTTTCTCGTACAACGCCAGTCCCCAACAGGACAGAAATCGCCCCTGTAGTCGCTGAAGGTGTGGCTCCAGCCACAACAGTGCCGGGGCATACCAGCTTACCGCCCGCAGTGGGATCCGAAACTGCATGCTACTCATTACAAATAGATGCGCCAGGTTGCCGCCGTATTCCAGTCGCTTTAACTGCAACTCTGCGCCGTGGTCGCGTCCCAGGCGGGCGAAGTCAATTGAAGCCTCGTTGTCCTCAAAAAAACGCCGGTCCAGCCGATACCAGATCTTGCGCAACATATCTAACAGCGAGCCGCTGCTGGGTTCCCACACCAGCAGGCGGCCACCAGGCTTGAGCAGGCGGATCAGCTCGCCCATACCCGCGTCGAGATTAGGGTGCAGGTGGTGCAGCGACTCAGTCACGATCAGGTCATAGCTCGCATCCGGCAGTCGCGTATCCAAAATGGAGGCGCAGAGGATTTTGGCATCGGGGAAGCGACGCGCAAAGTGTTCACACTGGGCCTCAGAAATATCCACACCGGTTATTGCGGCACCGCGCTGGAAAAAATAATTGGCATTTTCACCGCCACCACACATAGCATCCAGCGTCTGGAGTCCGTCGAAGCTCTCCCCTGCGAGGAGGTGATCAAACACCAGCGCGCGATACTGCAGTGCTTCCGCAGTGGCGTAGTGGGAGTCGTACTCGGAGGCAATCCGGTTATAGTAATCCCGCTGTTCCTGTTCTGACTGGCTCAGGCTCATGGCTGTTGCTGGCTCATGACTGTTGCTGGCTCATGACTGTTGCTGACTTGCGTAACACGATGAGTCTATTCAGGCCGAACATAAAACGGGTTTGCAGCAACCAGTCGAGCTCGGTGCTGCTGACAATATCCTTGAGCTCTTCCTCGTCAAAGGTTATCCGGGGTAGCTTGCGATCACGCAACATATGCCAATACTTGCTGACATTCTTGGACAATAAGGTGATCACGATGATACCGCCCGGTTTCAGGCTGCGTTGCAACTCTTGTAATGTGCGTTGCGGTGACTCGAAATAATTCAATGCAGCTAGAATCGAGGCGCTATCGAGGCTATTGGCGGCGAATGGCAGTTCCGAGAAATTTTCTGCTACCACCTGGGTGCCATCATAAGCACTGATATCGATACCATAACCGTATCCCAGTGCCTTCACCAACCTGTTGTCGCCGCAGGCAATGTCGAGGTGGACACCGCCCGGCAGATGTTTGCGTACCTCGGCCACCCGCCAGCGGCTTAACAGAGTTCCCAGTGGATCCCAGCCAGCATATAG
>JBLHKV010000141.1:0-10067 GCA_047618115.1 Halieaceae bacterium
AGAGAACTTCCTTCATCAGTACACAATAATTGTCTTGCGCAAATGCATAGCCATAGCCATAGCCCAAACCACCCCAGTCACTGGCGGTTACGTGGGGGATACCGTAACTGGTTCGGACCACGGATGCTTGATAGGTTGGGACCACGGGAATTTCTGCGGGAATTTCAGCGGGAATTTCTACGGGTGGCGAGCTCGAATCGCTACAAGCTGCATTGAGTATCAATAATGCAAGAATTGAGAGTGCGCGAAAACGTAGGGTAGTGTGTAAAAAATTCATTATTAAACCAGGGTTTTGAGGTTGGTCAAAGACATCAACTAAGCAACCAGATATTGCCACAAAGATAGGGAAGTTCAACTATTAATTCAAGGGTGGACAATGAAAGGTCAAACGGTCAGATTGTTAGCGTCAGCCAATGAATACTAAGTCAGAGAAACTGCCATGGATAATCTTGAAATTGAATCTCGATTGACGGGATCAATTGAAAACGTGCTAAATATCTCTGATATTGTCACCAACGGTCTTTGTATTGGCTGTGGCTTGTGCGAGAGCATTGCGGGTTCGGATAAACTGCAGATGACCATGACGCCTGAAGGGCGATTACGGCCAATGGAGATAGCGCCAGTTCAGCTTGAACAGGTGCAGCAGATCTATAGCAGCTGTCCAGGTACAAGAATTGGTGGATTACCTGACTCTGAAGTCGACGAAAACGCCATAACCGACCCAATTTGGGGCCCCTATCGGCGCATGGATGTAGGCTATGCTGGCGATGAGAAAATCCGCTATCAAGCCGCAACAGGTGGGGTAATGACTGCCTTGTCGACTTATCTTCTGGATAGTGGTGAGGTTGATTTCATCCTTCATGTGGCAGCCTCCGCAGATAAGCCCATGCGGACTGAACGTCAACTTAGCTTCACCACCGCCCAAGTATTGGATGCAGCGGGGTCTCGATACGGTCCCGCGGCTCCACTCGTGGATGTAATGCAATTGTTGGAGCGCAAACAGACTTTCGCATTTGTCGGTAAACCTTGTGACGTGACTGCCTTGCGAAATTTGGCGGAGCAAGACCCAAGGGTGGATCAATATTGTCGCTACAAGATGGCTATTGTTTGTGGTGGCGCTTCGGAGCTTGGCAAATCACAGGATGTTCTCGACGACTTCGGTGTTCGAGAAGAGGATTTGTCTCTGCTCCGCTATCGCGGTTATGGCAACCCAGGCCCCACCAGGTTAGAAACCAAGGATGGGCGCAGCTTCGAAAAAACTTACAATGAGATGTGGGGTGATGAGTCGGGTTGGCGCCTTCAGTTTCGTTGTAAAATTTGTGCGGATGCCATCGGAGAGGGCGCTGATATTGCGGCTTCAGATATTTGGCCAGGCGGTGACCCCTCTGGCGATGATGCTGGCTTCAACGGTGTGATCACTCGCACTAAAAAAGGCCAAGCGTTATTGGTATCTGCCCTTAAAGCTGGGGCCTTGATTTTAGAGAACACACTAGGTCCGCGCGACATGGATGGATTTCAACCGCATCAGGTTCGCAAGAAGCAGGCCGTTTGGTCAAGATTAAAAGGGCTGGAGCGCGCGGGACAAATGGTGCCTGAGGTTACCGGACTTCGCATAGAAGAACTGGCTGAAGCTGCTGGAACTGAGTTAGCTGAGCAGGAGGCCGAAGGCACCTATCAACGGTCTCTGATCGGTAAAACACGGGAACCTGAAGTGCAGCCGGAAATCCCCTCGCCGACAGAGAAAATATGATGACCAGGCTCCCGGTCATCGGTTTTATTACGCCACCGGATTGGATTGATCCTAGCCCCATGGAATTTTCCAGGCTTAATAATTTTGAGGTGATTACTCAACAATGCCCTCTTCACATGCCAGGGTTGGACTGGCGACTGAGCAACGTGGCCAAATGCGAGCCCGCCCTTTTTCAGGCTGCCGAAATATTGACCGACTTAGGCTGTGATCTTATTGTCGTCACTGGCACGCCCTTTGCCTGGGCTGGTTTGCATTCGATAGATGATGCTAGAGAACGGCAACATAGGCTACAAAAGGAAGTTGGACTGCCTGTTATTTTCTCGGCTATTGCCATGCTTGAGGAAGTTTACAGAAACAAGTTTAAGCAGCTGGTGATCAATTGCAGTTATTACAGTGATGAATGGCGCGCCCAATGGAGTGATTTTGTTCAGGCATCCGGTTTTCAGGTTATTGCTGCTGAAAATTTTCTATCCCTGGGGCTTAGTGAAGCGCACAGCGAGCACGATAAATCTCAATGGTCTCCCCATGAAAGTCAGATTATGAGCTCACTGCAGTCGCTAAATAATATTGAGGCTGATGCTATTTTATTGGGAGGAGCGGCGGTGCGAACGCTGTCGCTCGAAACAGGGATTCGCTCTAAAATAAAACGTCCGGTCATTGCAGCCGATCGTGCCTTATATCAGGCTATTAGCGAGTGGATGACAGGTGTGGCGCCGACACAGCTCATCCATCAACAAACTTCTGTAAAATAACCGGGCACAGACCGGTCCTTGGCGAAATTGATAATCCAGCAGATACCGTTACAACAAATTTGGATAATCTAGCGAGGCACCTGGTCTCGGTCAATTAGTTGGGTTGACCGTAGATTAACTTTCCTTTCGCGCCAATCGCCAAGCCTTCATATCCAGTACAAACACGGTCAGTGCTGGCAGCATGGTAAGGGTAACAAAGGCTGCGCCCAGAATACCAAACATCACAATTGCACCCACGCCGCGATACAACTCAGTACCGGCACCGGGAATCAGCACCAACGGTGCCAACCCGAAGATGGTGGTGATAGTCGACATTGCAATCGGTCTCAATCGAGCATCTACCGCCTCGGTAACCGCTTCGTGTGGTTGCATGCCAGCGGCTGTCACGTTGCGTACGGCGCGGTCTACGATCAGGATCGGATTGTTGACCACAGTACCCATCAGAATCAGGAAGCCGAGCATGGATATCATGTCAAACGGCTGAGAAAATCCGGTGAGTCCAACCATGGGCAGTGCCGCGCCCAGGCCATTAAGGAGAGACAGGCCAACAATGCCACCGGCAACACCCAGAGGAATCGTGGTCATAATGAGCAAGGGATAGCCCCAGTTGGTAAAAATTGCGACCAGGAGTAGATACACAATGAATAGAGCAATAGCATAGTTACTGAGTAGCGATTCGCGAGTAGCGTCAAGTTGATCGGCGGCACCGGAAATCGAGATGTCTACACCCGCAGGTATATCACCACGCGCTCGGAGGTAGTCGACAAGTTCTTCTCTTACTCGGGCCACACCAGTTTCCAGAGGGACCGAGCGAGGTGGAATGATATTTAGGGTTACTGTGCGGCGACCATTTACCCGACGCAGAGAATCGGTGCCTATAGATTCCTCGATGGATGCCAAGGCCGTCAGGGGTAGCACCGCACCGCTGGGGGTGTATATGGGCAGTTGCGCTAGACTGTCCAACTCAGCACGCTGGCCGACATTACTGTAAAGATAGATATCGATCTTGTCGTCATCGAGAAAAAATTCATCCACGAAGCTACCGTCAGTCAATGCAGCTACGGTGAAGCCAAGCTCTTGTGAAGAAAGCCCCAATTGCGCTGTACGGTCCCAGTCGGGCCGAATTTCAACCATGGGCTGTGCCAGGCTCAGAGAACGGGGCTGGCTCTGTATTCTGGGGTTTTCAAAAATTTCCTGGGCCCGGGTATCGGCTGCCGCGGCGACACGGTAGATTGCCTCCAGGTTGGTACCGGCAATATCAAGATTGATGCTGCGAGTCCCACCGTTGTTGCTACTGATGATGGAGCCACGCGAGGCGAACGAGCGCATACCTGGATATTCCTGATACTTTTGGGTGAAAGCATCCATAAGCGGTTCGATATCTGCAGCATCAACAGGCTCGGCAATAATACGTATATTGTCTGCCGCTATCCGTAAATTTAGATATGCGATCGCCGGCACCGCGCTTTCCCCGGATGTAAAGTGGTCGGGATCGGCACCGACATGGGGTAGGAAGTAAGCCTCGATCTCACGGCCTATGATTTCCATGGTTTCCAGGTTGTAACCCGGTGGTGAACTCATTACCGCAAAGACTTTGGGCTCTTCACCCTCGGGTAGGTATTCGGCGGCTGGGGTGAGCAGCAGGATTATGGCAGCGCTCACAGTTAGGGTCACTGCAATACAACTGAAACGTCGTCGAGGTGTAGCCAAAATCGCAGTAATTCCGCGCAGGGTCTGTTCGCGCCAGCGCTTACCAAGATTATGCAGCATGCTGTCGCTGCGCTCACCCGGGGTGAAGCGGGCAGCAGCGGCGGGTAACACAGTCACGGCCACCAGCATGGAGGCAAGAATGGCGGCGGACACAGCGATTGCAACATCTGAATAGAGTTGTCCAGCCTCCTGCTCCACAAATGCGACTGGGATAAACACCAGTATGGTGGTCATGGTGGAGGCAAATACCGCTGGCCAGACCTGGCGCACCCCTTCGAGCGCGGCCTGCATGCGATCCTTGCCTTTGCGTCGTTCGAGTTCAATGCTTTCAAGCACCACAATACTGTTGTCCAGCGTCATGCCGATCGCAAAGGCAATTCCGGCAAGAGAGATCACATTGATGGTACGGCCCGCCAGCAATAAACCTAGAAATGCCACGATGATGCAGATGGGGATGCCGATGACGCCAATAGCGGTAGTACGGGCAGAGCGTAGAAAAAGATACATAACGATGGTGGCTAATACCGCGCCGATAAACAGATTCTGCCAGACATTGCGAACGGAGTTTTCGACGTATAGCACATCGTCCGAGGTCAGGCTTATTTCCAGCCCGGCGGGTGCCAGCAAGTCACGATTTATGCCTTCCAATTCGGTGAGCACCGCGCGTTTTATCGCAATGACATTGGAGCCGGATTCTCGTCGCAGCGGCAGCATGATGGCGTTTTCACCATTTAGACTGGTAATGCTACTTTTCTCAAAATGGTCTAGTTGAACTTCTGCAACATCGGATAACCGGATGACGGCATCGCCGCGACGAGCCAGGACCAGCTCCTCCAGGTCAGCCAGTGATTCGAAGCGACCGATGGTGCGCAGCAGATATTTGCGCTTACCCGACTCGATTTGTCCCCCTGATCGGTCCTGATTACGATTGCGGACCGCACTGCGCACATCGCTAAGACTGAGCGCTCGCTGAGCGAGGCGGGCTGGATCAATCAGTATCTGTACCTGACGCTCAGCACCACCCCATAGGCCTACCTCTGAAACACCGGGTATTCGCGACAGTCTGGGTTTTACATTGTCCTCGAGGAAATCCACGGTGAGATCGAGGTCCAGCTGGCGAGGGTTACCCGGCAGTGGCGAGACATGGAGGAACATAAAGTAATTGCTTGAAAAAGAGGATGCGAATATACGCGGCTCATCAACATTGTCTGGATAGGAGGGCACCTGGCTAAGCGCGTTGTTTACACGAATTAGCATGTCGGTAATATCTGTACCAAATGGAAATTCAATCTCCACTCGGGCACTGCCGCTGCTTGCGGTAGAAAGAATGCGGGAGATACTCGGCAAATTACGCAGGTACTCTTCTTGTTCTATCAGAATCTCTTTTTCGACATCCTGTGGTGTGGCGCCGGGCCAATTTGTTCTCACCGTGATAACCCGGACGTCCAGATCGGGAATCATTTGTACTGGAATACGGAGCGCGGCAACGATCCCGAGCACACAGATGATCAGTACTGTTACAGTAGTAAGCGTACCGCGTTGGATTATTTGCTCAAACATTCAGGCGCGCTAGCGGCTAATTACCGAAGAGGCGGCGATGTCGCTGGGCTGCACGGCCTGATCAGGACGCAAAGACTCATTGCCTCTTACGACTACTTTGTCTCCCACCTTGATGCCCGAAAGTATAGCGACGAGACCGTTAAACTCCAGACCGGGTCGCACTAGAGCCTCAACGGCAATGAATGATCCATCCAGCTTTTTAACAACCCAGACAACGGAGCGACCATCGGAGTAACGCAGTAGTGCATCGCGCGGTACCGCAGGTTGGTGTTCGCCAGTAGGGATTTTCAACGTTGCTCTTACTGACATTCCGGGGGCGAGATTCTCGTCGCCGGATTCGGGCTGTACACGCATTAGAAATGTTCTGTCGCCCGGATCACTGACCCGTACCAGGGTAGCGATTTTGCCTGCCCTAGTGGTCTCGTCGGAAAGCCCGTAACGGTAACTGACCTGTGTGTCGGCTCCCAATTGAAGCAGGTAATCTTCGCCCACGGGAAAGTCCAGTCTAAGTTCGGTGGTCGACACCAATACCAGAATTGACTGGCCCGGTGTAACCCACTCACCTAATTCAGTTGATTTTGCGGCAATCACGCCGTCAAAGGGGGCCTTCACCGTATGGCGCGCCAGAGTCGCAGAACGTAGACCCGCTTCTGCCTGATATCGACGCAGCGCAGACTCATCTTCTGCAACCTCGGCCTCGAGCTCGCGAACGACGCTCTCTGCAATGCTGCGCAGTGGCGCTAGTTGTCTGGCTTCCTTTAACCTGCGCCGTGCATCGGCCAAGGCGCGTTCACCCTGCTGTACCTGGGCCGCAGCGGCGGCCAGTTCTAGATCGGCAAGCTCTGGGTCCAATGTGAGTAGAATGTCTCCGATCTTCACCAGGGAGCCCGCGTCAACAAGCAATGTTTGAACCTGTCCGCTGGTGGCTGCCGAAAGCTGTGAGTGGCGGGCAGAGGTGACGCTGCCTGTCACCTCTAACTGACGATAGACCGTCTCTTCATTTACTGTGGTCACTACCACCGGTACACCCTGTGCGGACAGCTGTGTACTGATTGAAAGACCACAAAGCAGCAAAGCAACCGATAGTAGTCGACCTGAGCAAAGTTGTTGTTTACGTTTTTCCATATTGAGGTAATGGTTTCCTGAGCGGTCTTACCAAGGTGTTTGTGGTTGCCATAGCTGCTGTAGAGTTGTATACGCTCGAATGGCTAATGTGGATGTATTGATTATACCTGCCTCACTGCACCCGGAATTGCTTTTTGTATTTTTTGCTCAGAATTGAAATCGCAATAGTGCCGATAATAGCTGGCATTATCCATGTGATAACTTGCAGATTTCCGGTGAAAATACCCGCCAATAACTGTCGGCCGCCAAAGACAAAAAATGCGGTATACGCGGCAATACCGGCAGCGCAGATATTAGTCAGGTGCACAATTATCCACTCTCGTTCAAGTATCTCCTGCTTAAAGACATAGCGAAACATGCCGGCCGAGTTGGCCAGGCAAAGCGCTGCGAATAGCCCGAACAGCAAGGCCTGGTAGTAAACAGCAAGCACGCCCAGAGTTACGCCCAGGAGACTGAGAAAGCCAATGCCTGCGAGATGCGCAGGTGTCTTCAATAGCTCACGTTGCGCCTTGGCCTTCAAAACCAGGACGGCCTGGCGGACATTGTTAAAAACCAGCACCGACAGCGTAAACAAAAACCCGGCACTGATCCGGTTCTGGAGTTTGATGTTTTCCAGGAGGTCGGGATCAAAACCACCGTTTGGATAGCGCACTGCGAGAGGATCAAACAGCACCAGTGAAGACATGACCACTCCAGATACCGCCATGGCATACATGCCATTGGTGAAAAATTTGCCGATAAATCGGTGCCGCTTGTCTCCCTTTTTTGTGAAGAAGGGCAGCCAGAATATGATCAGCACCATACTGCCGATACAGACGTGGACGTAAAAGGACATTTGATGAACAGTGTGAACCAAGCGCCGTTTCCTTAACCAGATACTAGAAGTATACATTTATACCATTCGCTGGTTCAATTCCAGTACATCGAGTGCATCACCAGTTATACCTAGTGATTGATGAACAGGTACAGTGCATTCTATCCGGTCGCGCGTTATACTAGCGCGCCTCCCTAATTTTGCCTAAGAGGCGCCTCTCGTGCTTATCATCCCAGAAATTCAGCTTCAGAATGAAAAAGTAATTACCCGTTCTTCAATAGACGGTAGTTCTACTATCCACGAAATTTCACCCATTGACGCCTTGAGAATGTTTTCGGATGGGGGGGCGCAAATGATCCAGATCGTCGATGTTGACGCAGCACGCGGGCAACCGACAAATAACTGTGAGATTGTCAAAGAACTGATCAGTCAGACCGAGCTACCGGTGCAGGTCGCCGGCGGAATTCGTACACTTGCTCAGATTAATGACTGGTTTGAGGCCGGCGCCGCACGTGTTGTGCTCGGTACCGTCGCTATCACCGATACTCCGATGTTGATGGAAGCCGCTAACCAGCACCCTGGAGGCGTAGTCGTTCATCTTGCCACGCGCGATGGCTATGTGATGATCGACGGTTGGAAAACTCAAACCGCCTTTCAGGCGGGAGACTTGATCCAAAGTTTACAGGGCACCGGTATTGCTGCAATAGTGCATAAGGATACCGAGAGTCTCGATGTCAATTTTGTAGAAGCGTTGGCTTTGTCTGAGGCCCTGGGCCAGGATGTTCCAATACCAATATATTCCAGTGGCACGGTGCGCACATTAGACGATATATCACGTCTTCGTTACATGCCTAATATAAGTGGTGCCGTTATCAGCCACGCGTTTATTGGTGGCGATATAACGATTGAAGATGCACTGCAAATTACCTCTCAGAAGGAAGCACAGCTTCAGCCCGAGTCTGTAACCCAGAACATTAGCATGGGAGTTCATTATGGAGTGCGTGCCTATCTAGCTGCGTACACCAGTTCTCAGGCCTCTAGAGTATGGAGCAGCGAGCTGCGAGAGGCTATTTCTGTAGAGTTTCCCAACATAGAAGTCAGCATCCCGCAGATCGATTTAGCTATCGATGGTGAGTCGCTTTCTCCTCGCGAGGTACAAGCGACGTACGAAGTAGAGCTCGATAAGGCGGATATTCTATTGGTTGTCCTCGAGGGAGTTGAAGCAGAGGCCTGGACTGGGTTTGAGTGTGGTTATGCACGCGCTAAGGGCAAATACATATTCGGCATAACTTCTAAGGAGAACGCAGACGACGTAGCTCAAGAGCGCTTCACAACCATGTGTGATGACTTAATTTTCTATACCAGTGGAGATGACGTCAAAAAATCACATTCAGAAATTGCCAGTGCTTTGGCGTCGCACGTTATGATGCGGGCTCGATGGGGGGACTTAGCAACCCCGGCGGCGGTACCGACGAGTTAAGTCGCCGTCCAAAACAAGGTTCAATATCGACAAGCTTGAAGCACAAAGGATGTAGCGATATGGAGAGCGCACGTCTAAAAGTGTTGGTTACTCGAAAACTACCCGCTGTGGTGGAGAGCCGGTTACGTTCAAGGGTACTGCCAGGTTAAAAGTCCATAACTGGTAGAATCGGTGGATGAATACCTATAAGGGTACTGACAAGTTAACTTATTTTTGCGCGAAAAATGGAGTTTCAGAGCAACAAAATTAGGATAATGCAGTTAAAAGTGCGGCCTGATGACGTTTTTCAGGTTACTTCAACCCTGTTTGTGTAGCTCCAGCCCATGACCTTAAGTTAACTTGTCAGTACCTGGAGCAGGGCAGTTGCTTGATAACAGAGGCAAGGTTTTGCTGATCTCAAAAAGTTAACTTGCCGATACCTCGCTGCAGCTAAGGCTATCAATCCAAATTTTTATTAAATCAACGGCATTTTGATCTACCACGCTCTTTGAAAGTGGCGGCATTTGAATGTCACCAACTGAGTTTATGCGCTGTAACAAGACCGAATTATCAGCATTGCCGGGTTCAATCCTTTTTGTTGACGCACCATCGTTTAAGAAAGTGGATGCCGAAACATTACAAATATTCATATTCTCCAGTGGTGTTTCAAATCGTAAATCCATATCGACCTGCTCTGTGCCGCCGGGCTGGTGACAGTGGGCGCAATTCGCATGCAGATAGCTTTTAGCGCGAGATTCTACTGAACGATCAGAATTGCTCAGGCCGGCCAATGTGACAATAGTGCTAAGATTGATGTCACTTTCATAGATGGGGTCATAAGACTCGTCCAAGCGCTCGAAATCGCTAGGGCTATCACTAAACTGATGAAGCTGATTT
>JBLHKV010000142.1:0-9977 GCA_047618115.1 Halieaceae bacterium
TGCAACCGGATACCACAACTCCGTTACCAGCGTGCGAACACCGGTATTAATTCCGGCCACAGAATCGTAGGGTCGCGACTCGTCGTGAATAAAAAAAGTAGAGGAACCCACGGCGTAAGGCGCATCTGCGAGGTTAAGATCGAACTCGGTCATTTCCATCGCGGCGACTGGTTCAACCACTGGCGCGATCGCGGGCTCGGGAGTCGACTGCTGTTGACAGCCTGCCGACAGCACAACAACCAATCCTAAAAAAACTGATCTGAAACTGCTCATTTCTAACTCCCCTCTCCGTCCACTTTTACCCACAGTGGATTGCTATACGCATATTTGCCCGCGGCATCTTCCACCACCAAACTGAACCAGGTATCGGCCTCGGGCTTTACCTCAAATTTAACATCGATTACTCCCGACCCGCTGGTGTCGAGCATCAGCGACTGAACTTCCACACCCTTTTCTATCAATCGCACGGAAGCCAGACCGTGGACGGACTGTACCTGGTAGACCAACTTGAGCTCCGCGCCGACACTATGGGTTAGTTCGGACCCAAACATCAACTCGGGGTAAATAAGCGGACCTTGGCTGGCATAGCCATGCCCAGCCTTCAGCGATGTGATGAAGCTGTCCGCCGTTACTTCTCCCGCCAGATAAACGTAGCTTCTCGCCGCACCCGATACGTCCTCTGTAGCATCCCAGACGTCGTGAACATCGGAACCCGCGGCAAAATACGCAGGCTTGCCTATGTTCCACAACTGCCAGGTTCGATTAAGGGTCTGGGGTATATGAAGGGGGGTTATCTCGACCAGATCAAACCCTGCGTCGTAATCACCGGGGACGGCACTACCTATTAGGCCGTCGCGAATCACTTCCTTTTCGAGGCTGCCAAAATAGCCGTAGTTGCCGTAGGGGTGGTTGACGTGAATCACCTCTGCGCCGAGGCGCCTGGCTTCGGCAAAAATATCCTGCACCGGAGCTTGCCCTACGTCGATGCCGATCGTTTTGTCGGCATCTATAGGGTAGGCATTAAAATGTGCCCAAGATGGCGATATCTCCATGCCCGCAATAAACGGCATGCCCCGGCTTGCAGCCAGTCGGCCCATCTCCGCATTATTGACGGTGGAATCGTGATCGGTCAGGGCTGCGATATCTATCCCGGCGGCCAGCTCCGAACGCAGTACAAATCCGGGGGCGGTAAGACCATCCAAAACGTCGGAGTGGTGGTGTAAGTCGGCGCTGTACCAACCTCGTTGTTGTGGAGCGACAAGCACAGGTACGGTTACCGTCTTTTCCATTTTCTCACCGGCGGTCAGCGTGAGAGGAACGTGTAGTACGCGCGAGGTAAAACCGCCTCCCGCCGATACAGAAAACTCATACTCACCTGCCGCCATCACCACCTCGACAATACCCGGGCGTTCCAATTCGGTATAAAAAATCTTTTCGCCAAAGTAGCGGATTAGCGGTTTGTTGCCCTTTTCGATAGCAATGCGAGCATCCAGTGACTGCTCTGTTTCCCGGTCGACTATTTTGAAAGTGATGGTGGCGGGTTTGCCCATATCGGCAAAACTAAGTTCGAGCTCAACGCCATTATCTACCGATATGGCTCGCGGTGTACCGTTGGCGTAGCCCGCTGCCGTGGCGTATAACTGGTAGTCTCCAGTCGGCAGGGCCATCTCGTATTGCCCCTGCTCGTCCGCCAGCGCCCACGCATACGGCTCACCGCCGCTGCTGACCACGACGGCGGAATCGGCGACAACGCCACCTTCAGCATCGCTTACTCCACCGTAAACTCTCCCGCTGGGTAAATCTCTGCTGTCGATCTCGGTCTGCACAAAGGCCACCAGGTTAGCGCTATCCTCAATCTGCAACCAGGCCTCGAACTCCTCCACTGCAGCGGGTTCCAGGCTGTGCTGCCTATAGCGATCACGGCCGGTGTAGCTCAGGTGGGTCGAGAAAGCAGCGTGCAAACCTAAAGCCCAGTTGCGGTCGTAGAGCGCCGACCAGTCCCCCAGTGCCGCATCGTCGGGGGCCACCACAGAGGAAGCAAATCCTGGCATACCGTAATCGAACCCCAAGTTCTGCCACATGACATATCCACTGAGCAGATCGGGCAGCGCGAGCTTGCCATTATTGACCATGCGGGTATGCAGTCGAATCAGATTACTACCCGCCCTGATTTCAAAGCGCGTTTCGAGTTCCACTTCACCCCAATCCCGTTGCACCAGTACGACCACTAACTCCGGCGTATTGGTTTCCAATTCAACGCTTTGATGTGCAGAGGGCCAGGCCGACCAGTTGTTTGGCATAAAGTCCACCAAGGCGGCAATGTCTCCCTCGACTACCCCCGCCCGCACGATGCCAATATCGAGTATGCCTCCAGCGGCAACTCCCCAGGGTGACGGGGTATCGACGGCGAAGGCGACCGCGAAAAATTCATTGCGGATGGTGATAGCGCTGGCGCCCAAAGCATCGCCATGGGGAATAGTTGTGGGACCAAAAGCAACCGAAACGGACTGCGCAGATACAGTTATTTCCAACTCGGGCTCGGGTGAGCGAGAACAACCGACAATCGCGAAAATCAGCAACACGCCAATCAATATTTTAAACTTGATCATGAATTATTCCCCGGTCACAAGCGCTCGTCGCACAACGAGGTGCTTCAGCCGCCAGGCTGCAGCCGCCCCCATAAAGCCCATAATAACCAGCCCGGAAAAATAAATACCGTACCCCAGTCGACCGGGGTAGGCTTCCAGTAACGGCCCATTGATAAGCGGCAGGTAGACATCGGGAGCATAGCCTACGAGCGAAATAAGTCCGATGGCGAGCCCCTTTATCTGAATCGGAATGCCACAGCTATCGAGGGTTCCCCAGAATATGCCCCGCACTGCATAGGTGAGAAACCCTATAGTGAGCACGACGACGAGCATCAACCCTACGCCCGCGGTCACCGGCAATACTATCATCCCCATCAGTGAGATTGACGCGGCAAGCAGCAGCCAGCCCAGAGTATTTTCCAGATTGAAATGATCACCGACAAAGCCTGCACTAATGGCGCCAATAGGGCGCATCCAGAGTTTTGCTACCGTGATAGTGCCAACTGTCACTGCGGTCATGCCGAAGTGGGTCTGCAAGTATCCGGAGAAAGAATAAGTCGCCCAGAACAACTGATAGCCACTCAAAATGCAAAAAGCCACTAGCCACACCTCTTCAGTTTTCAACAGGCGCTTGACGCTCCCCCACTGACCAGGCCCCGCGGAGTCTTTCTCTGCGGCGGCGTCTTCGGTGTTTATGTCGTCGATGGCGAACCAAACAATCGGCGACAATACCAGAGCGAATCCGACGTACATGTAGATCACTTTCTGCAAGGCGGCCTCCGTCGACAGGCCCAGGGTTGTCAGCGAGTGCGAAAACCACGCCACTGCAATCGTAGCGAGTATTGCCTCTACCAAACCTCGACCACCATCGAGAATACCAAAAAAACGACCCTGCTCGTTGTGCCGGGCCAATACCGACACGCCCTTGATCAGCGCCGCCCAAAAGGTCAGCCCGGTCGCGATACCCCAACCGGCGAAGATGATCTTGAGCGTATCAAAACCCGGCATAGTGGCAAACCAAAGACCCAAAATTCCGGTCAACGCCAGCGAAAACGACACCAGCCAGCGCGGTGAAATACGATCGGCAAGCCAGCCGCTGGGTACATAGGTGAGCACAAAAATAATGCCCAGCATCGCGTAACACTGACCCAGTTCCGTCAGTGTTATCCCGAAGGATTCGAGGATGGAAACCTCAAAATTCTGACGCAGATAGATGAGGGGATAAACGCCTCCACCGGCAATGGTCAACACCGCCAACTGTGCATAGCGTTTGGCCGTGGGAGCCGCGGAAGGTCCTGTTGCTTCAGACATGAAATGGCGTCCTTTTGGTGGCTGGCTTCTTAATGCAGACGCACACCCTGGCGCAGCAATTCTTTCTGGACCAGCCCGATATCGAGCTCGGCAAGTGACTGATGGTGTTTGACCGACAGCGCCGCAGCCACTCCCGCGCCCTGACCGGTGACGGTGCAACACATCATATTTCTAGTGGCGGCGTGACTATCGCGGTCGCCGCCGGTGGCGCGACCAGCCACCAATAAATTATCGACGCCCCGGGGCAACATAGTACGATAGGGCACCTGGAAATAACGCCCAGTGGTCGGCAAAATCAAAATGCCGTAGCCGTCGATAAACTCCGGAAATATCCCCACGCTGTCTTCAAAGCGGCCCTGCTCGCGCACATCGTTGGCGGTCATATTATAGACAGCGTCAATTTTGCGCGTATCGCGAATGCCGATGGTCATACCAAAGTTGCGCAGTCGCGCGCCCTCACAGCCGGGGTTATAGCGCCGCATGGCTTCGACGGCGAGCATCGCCTGACGCCTGCCTTCCATCTCAAAATGGGTAAGGTCGGCGGGGTCGGTGCCATCACAATTACTAAGGTGCACCAGATTCAGGTAGGTGAGGTCACCGGTATCGTATATAGCACCCCAGGTACCGGCGATGGTATCGAGGTTTGCAGGTATTAAACCCGCCTCCCGTGCCTGGGCAAATGGCTTGCGCAGAAAGGGAGAGAACATTTTGTCTTCCTTACCCGTGGTCTCCACCTTCCACTCACCACTTTCCCAATCCTTGTAGGTTTGGGGGTCGCTGTGCACATGGTCGAGGAATTTTTTGGGGTCGACGCCGGTCATCGAGAACATGACCGATGCTCCCATGAGTTGTTCCTTGGGTGCCATCGCCGTCGGTGCGCCAGCGCGGTGGGCGACATCGGCATCTCCAGTGGCATCGATCACGCGCTTGGCCAAAATGGCTTCGCGGCCAGCCTTGCTCTCAGTGATCACTCCGATTATTCGGTTGCCCTCCATCAGCGGTGCGACAAACAGGCGATGCAACATTGGTGTGATGCCCGCTTCCTGAACCAAAGTATCTGCCACGACCTTGAAGCCTTCCGCATCCAGCGCGTGGCTATCGGACTGCGGCTCTGGTGTAGCTGCTCCCATCGCCCGGGCGCGTTCCTCGAATTCAATGCCTACACCCTCGGTATCGACAGTTTGTTCGTGGCGGTACCAGGCGAAACCCTCGACCCCTACAGCGGTGATATTGCCACCGAAGCAGCCATAGCGTTCCAGCAGGCACACCGAGACTCCCGCTCGTGCGGCGCCTAGTGCGGCCGCCAGCCCGCCGGGGCCAGACCCAACAACTAATACGTCGGTTTCGTGGATTGCATCGAGCTCTCTTGCAGGTTCTGTTATTTTTATCATTCTGCTCCCTCCCTATGCGCAGTGTACGCGGGCGGAAACGCGGGGGAAAGGCTCTACGCTTTGCTTTATCCCAGACAGGGCCTAGAATGCCGTTACCTTATTCAAAGCAGAATCAGCTCATGGCTTCAACTTCCAGCGTTGGTGCGTACGACTACATTATTGTCGGTGCAGGTTCGGCGGGCTGCGTCCTCGCCAACCGCCTTTCCGAGGACCCCGACACCTCGGTTTTACTACTCGAGGCCGGCGGTGTAGACCCCTTCTGGGAGTGGCAAATTCGTATGCCGGCGGCGCTGGCCTACCCAATGAACAGCACCCGCTATAACTGGGACTATCACTCTACACCGGAGCCGCACCTGGGTGGTCGCGTCATGCATTGTCCTCGGGGTCGAGTGCTAGGCGGTTCATCTTCCATCAACGGCATGGTCTATATCCGCGGCAACGCCATGGATTACAACCGCTGGGCGACTGAAGACGCTGCGCTGGCCGATTGGGACTACGCTCACTGCCTGCCCTACTTCAGAAAATCCTCGACCTGGGAGGGTGGTAGCAACGACTACCAG
The DNA here is from genome assembly GCA_047618115.1 of Halieaceae bacterium. GTDB lineage: Bacteria > Pseudomonadota > Gammaproteobacteria > Pseudomonadales > Halieaceae > CALJGI01. The sequence goes on from JBLHKV010000142.1 coordinate 5,851, forward strand.
GGCGACAGCGGACCCTTGCAGATTACCCGGGGCGAAGGTAAAAACCCCCTGTTCAAGGCTTTTACCGATGCCGCGCAAGAAGCCGGCTATCCCTACACCGAGGACATGAACGGCTATCAACAAGAAGGCTTTGGCCCCATGGACCGGACCACCGGCGGCGGTATTCGCAATTCGACCTCGGTCAGCTATTTGCGTCCGGTGTCCTCGCGGCCAAACCTCACGGTACTGACTCGCGCCTGGGCAAAGAAGCTGCAACTACACGACGGCAAAGTAACGGGGCTGAGCTTTACCCGGGGCCGCCGCGAGATGGAGGCGACTGCCAACCGCGAGGTCATACTGTCTGCTGGCCCCATCAACAACCCCCAGTTGCTGATGCTTAGCGGCATAGGCCCGACCGACCATCTACGCGATATGGGAATAGCACCGCAGATACACCTGCCCGGAGTAGGCGAGAATCTACAGGATCACCTGGAAATATATCTGCAGATGGCCTGCACCCAACCCATCTCCATGTACAAGTATTACAACCTGCTGGGCAAGGCCACAGTGGGCGCCCAATGGTTGTTTACCCGAACCGGGCACGGCGCCAGTAACCACTTCGAGGCTGGAGGCTTCATCCGCAGCAAAATTGGCGTTGAGCACCCCGATCTGCAGTATCACTTTTTCCCCATGGCGGTCCGGTACGATGGGCAGTCTCCCAACAACAGCCACGGCTTTCAGGCCCACGTTGGGCCCATGCGTTCGAAGAGCAGGGGCTGGGTAAGGCTGCGCTCTGCCAACCCCGTCGATAAACCGGATATATGCTTTAACTACATGTCAGAACCGGAAGACTGGGAGGAGTTTCGCGCGGGCATTCGCCTGACGCGTGAAATTTTTTCCCAGCAGGCATTTGATCCATTCCGCGGTGACGAACTTTCTCCCGGCGCCAAGCTACAAAGCGATGCCGAGCTGGATGCCTTTTTGATAAACGCAGTGGAGTCCGCCTATCACCCTTCTTGTACTTGCAAGATGGGCAGCGACGATATGGCAGTGGTGGATGAAGCGTGTCGCGTACGCGAGGTCGAGGGCTTGCGCATTGTCGATTCGTCCATCATGCCATCGATTGTTAGCGGTAATTTGAACGCACCAACGATTATGCTCGCCGAGAAAGCGGCAGATATTATTGCTGGTAAAGTGCCATTGGCTGCCAGCGCAGCACCGTTTTACCGCGCTGAAAATTTCCTCGAAAGTCAGCGTTGAAAGAAACTGCCATTTACCCGGTGCTGGTACTGCTAAGCGTGCTACTGCCGGCAATCCCTATTACGGTTTTGGCTGCGCCCGCAGCAACGCCTAAAGCCATTTTTGTCATTTTGGACGGCATTCCCGCCGATGTTATCGAAAGAACAGCTACTCCATACCTCGATGAGATCAGCGGCGAACACGGCTATACCAGAACCTATACCGGCGGGATCAAGGGTGAGGTGTCGGAAAGCCTCACCATCTCGGCCACTGGATATAACAACTTACTAACGGGTACCTGGTCAAATAAACACAATGTGCTGAGCAACGACATTAACAATCCGAACTATGACTACTGGGATATATTCCGGATCGCCAAAGCCCACAATCCCGCGCTGCACACCGCGATTTTTTCGACGTGGACCGACAATCGAACCAAGCTGCTCGGCGACGGACTGGAGCAGGCGGGAGGTAAAAAATTCAACTACAGCTTCGACGGCTTTGAGCTCGACGAGGAGGAATTTCCCCACGACCTCAAATCTCTTTACATCAGAAACATCGACGAGCACGTAACTGCCGGAGCAGTCCGCTATATTAGCGACGTTGGCCCCGATCTCTCGTGGGTTTACCTGCAATATACCGACGATATTGGCCACTGGTTCGGCGACAGCCCTGAACTGACTGCTGCGGTGCAGCTGATGGATGATCGGGTGGGCAGAATCTGGCGCGCCGTACAAAATCGCAGCAAAGAAACGGGCGAGGACTGGCTGATGATTGTTACTACCGATCACGGCAGAGACGCGGCTAGCGGGCGCCACCACGGCGATCAATCGGACCGGGAACGGACAACCTGGATGGCGACAAACAGCGACAGACTCAATGCGCGGTACGCGCAGCTGCCCGCCGCTGTCGACCTACTTCCCTCGCTGGCGAGCCACCTTCAGTTATCGATTCCAGCTGCAATTGCAGAGCAACTAGATGGGCAGAGTTTTATCAACCCTGCAGGTACTACTCCCGCTGCAGTCATCGATTAAAACCCATTGTCTACTTGATAATCCAGCTACCCGCCTCCGTCCAGGGGTCGACCTCGGGGAACTTCTGCATGTGAATCTCGGGAGATTCATAGTGCGGCTGATAGCGAAGATCGAATTTTGCGGCCTTCACCACCGAAATGCACAGCAACAAGGCGACCGGTAACAACGGCGCTCCAGCTACGATGCTGGCGGTTTGAAGGGTTTCCAAACCACCCAGGAATAGCAGCGCGATGGGCAGGGCACTCAAGGCACAGGCCCAGAACATCCGATTCCAGCGCATGGGTTCATCGTCCACCCTGTTTTGCACTACCGAGGCGAGAATATAGGAAATGGAGTCGAAGGTAGTGGCGGTAAAAATGGTTGCCAACACCGTGAACACCACTATCACAAAAGTAGATAACGGTAGCTCCCGGAGCATAGCAAAAATAGCTGCAGTGGGCGTTTCAGTATTGAGAATGTTCACCACATCCAACTGACCTGACAGTTGCAGATAGATCCCGTAATTACCCAAAATCATGAAGAATAGGAAGCATCCGAAACTACCAAAGAACAAAGACCCCATCACCATGCCGCGAATAGTACGGCCTCGGGAAATGCGCGCTATAAACAAGCCGACGCTGGGTGCAAAAGCGAGCCACCACGCCCAGTAGAATATAGTCCAGGTCTGCGGAAAGCCGGTATCTGCGAAGCCTTCGAACCGTCCAAAGGGTTCCATCCAGGTGGCCATATGGATGAGGTTGGACAACACTCTACCCATAGCGTCCAACCCGGTTTCAGCCAAGAACACAGTGGGGCCAGCCAAAAATACGAAACCCAGGAGCAATAGCGCCAGCCAAAGATTGATATTGGACAGCACCTGTATGCCCTTTTTCAGGCCTGAGAATGCGCTGTAGCCAAATATGGCGGTACAGATGATTAAGGCGACAATCTGCATGTGCATATTTTTGGGAAAACCAAACAATTCGTGGATGCCCTCGTTGATCAGAGGTGCCGCCAGACCCAGGGTGGTGGCCGCTCCCCCCAGCATGCCAAATACAAACATCACATCGAGTATCTTTCCCAGCACGCCGTGGCCGTGACGTTCGCCCAGAACGGGTAGCAAGGCCTCGGATATTTTCAAGACCGGGCGCTTGCGAACGTAGTAAAAATACGCGATCGGCAAAGCCGGGATCAGGTAAATAGACCACGCTAGCGGTCCCCAGTGAAATATTCCGTAGGCCGACGCCCACTGGATCGCCTCGACGGAGCCAGCTTCAAGATTGAACGGCGGTGCCTGATAATAGTAGGCCCACTCGATCATTCCCCAATACATGATTGACGCGCCAATGCCGGCACAAAATAGCATGGCCGCCCAGGAACCGGTCGAGAACTCGGGCTCTTCGTTGGGGTCTCCCAGCGAAATTTGACCGATATCGCTCATGCAGATGTAGATCATAAAACCAAACGCGCCCAGGCCCATCATCAGGTATAGCGAGCCCACCGTGTTGGTTACGGAGTCACGGGCCACATTTACCCACGCGGCACCCTGCTCTGGAAAAACGATCAGCGGTATAGTAACGAGCAGCAATAAACCCAGCGAACCAAAAAATGTGGGCTTATCGATTAGCTCAAAAGACTTCGAAATATCCATTCAGACTACCTTATAGTTATTTATTTTCGAATGACCTACCCCACCACCCTAATGGAAATGCACCCGGTGTAACAGAGCTCATTGGTTTGAGACGCATAATGGGTATACTGGCCGCAAATTGGCCTGTATCAGCTATCGGAAGTTCAGCCATGCCTATAAAAGCCAGCCTTGTCGAACAGGGGCAAAACAGCCTCACCTTGCAATGGAGTGATGGCAGCCAAACTACCTATGACTACCTTTGGTTA
>JBLHKV010000143.1:0-9964 GCA_047618115.1 Halieaceae bacterium
CGGTTTTTCACCTGGTAGAATTTATCAAATAATTGCTCCTGCTGCGCTGGCGTGATGCCGATGCCGCTGTCTTGAACCATCACCACGATAATATTTTCCGCCACTCCCTCGTCGATCTCTATAGCTGTGCTTTGTTGCTGTGCCTTGACCCGAATCTCACCTGCATCAGGCGTGAATTTGACGGCGTTGGACAACAGGTTGTACATCACCTGCTTGAGCTTGCGTCCGTCGGCTTGCAACGCAACGGACATTATTGTCGGGTCTAGCTCCAGGTGTACGGTGATATTCTTTTTCTGACATTGCTCTTTTACTATGTCCAGGCTGTCCTTGATAAGCGTCGCAATGTCGACGTCGGACACGTTCAATTTCATCTTACCCGTCTCGACTTTGCTCAGATCCAGGAGGTCATCGATCAGCGCCAATAGGTGAGTACCGCTCTCATTGATGATGTTGGCGAACTCGGCTTGGTCCTCGTTAAGATTGCCCGTCGCGCCCTCGTACATCAGTTCGGAAAATCCCATAATGGCGTTGAGCGGCGTGCGCAATTCGTGCGATATGCCGGCCAGAAATTCGGATTGTACTTGATTGGCTTCCTCAGCTTGTTCCTTGAGTTGGGCTAGCTTGACCAAGTTATCCAGCAACTCCTTCTTACTGAATAGCGTTTGGGAGAAGAGCATAATAGCGACGGAGAATGCTATTGCCATTACATACTCCACTCGCTCGCCGATCTGTCCGATTACATCTGGTATTAATCCCAGAAATAGAAAGCATAGACCCACCAGATAGTAGACCGCGTAGGGCTTGCGGGCAAAAATCCCGCGTATTCCCATCAATATACCCATGAGGAAGGGAAGCAAAAACAGCACAGGCGCCACGATACGGTGCAAAGTGAGATTAATTCCCAATACGGGATAAGTCGCCAAGGCTATAACGATGTAAACGGGCAGCGCTATAAGCAGCAGTTGAAAAAATGCTCTGATCTTAGGTACTTCGTCGGCAATGTCCAATGCCTGGTAGGTATAAACTGCATAGGCACTGACAAACAAAAAGGCCAGGATAAACTGCTTCAAACCACTGAGGGATGAGGGCAACCACCAACCGGTGTGAACATCCATACCCTGTCGGTCAAAATACCAGGCAGCAAAGCATAATACGAAGAACATGAACGTGGTATGGGACGGATTCCGGTCATTCAAATATGAGAAACCGGCATACACAAGCACTACTGTGCAAATCAGCAACAGGCCAACCGACAACGCGTAGTATTGAATTTGCTCAATTAGAAAACGTTCTGGGCTATAAGCGTATGGGGCAAACGTAAGTATGGCTTCTGCCTGGATCGCAAAATACAACGTGGTTTCTTCACCCGCTGCAATGTTGATTGGGAAAGCGAAGTTTGCCACCGCAATGGCACGGCTTTGGGGTGATCTTGTGCGCCCGGTAATAACTTCACTGACAGTGACATCACCGACTCTTTGGTAAAAGTTTACCTTGGCAAAGCGTGATGAGGACCGCAGTGCAATAATCCAGCTTTCGGCTTTATCGGCACGCAACTTGACACGAAACCAGTAGTTGGTGGCGGTGCTGCGGCGGTTAAATAGCTTGCCGTGGTGACGTTGGAAGTCGCCGTCGTATGCACCTTTGATCACATCCTCGTCGGCATAGCTGGCGGATTCGTCGGCCAGGTAAAAAACATTGGCGCCCAGGTATACAGAATCTCCCGAAAGAGGGGTCGCTGATTCAAGGCTGTAACAATTGGCTGAAAACAGAGATAGAAGACTCGACAGTACTAGAAAACCCAACGCCGCCCGCGTCGATCTTGAGTTCACTCCGTCGAGTTTTTTCATCGTCACCGCTAAAGCTGACCCCCAACCTCAACGGGTTCCGCTTGCCGAAGCTGAGCAAATTTGGCAGCAACCGCTGCCGCTATACCAGCTTCATCCAGCCCAACCTCCTTGAGCATAGCATCGCGCTTACCGTGTTCGATAAAAGCATCGGGCAACCCCAGGTTTAAAACTGGCAGCAGCATCCCGGCCGCGGCTAGCGCCTCGTTCACCGCCGCACCGGCACCACCGGCAATACAGTTCTCTTCCACTGTAACCAGTATTTCGTGGCTACCAGCGAGCGCTATCACCAGGTCAATATCCAGCGGTTTGACGAAGCGCATATCGGCAACGCTTGCATTCAGCGTATCGGCTACCTTCGCTACCTGGGGCAGTAGAACCCCAAAGTTTAAAAAGGCAATACCAGAACCTTCTCGTATCATGCGGCCCTTACCAATAGTAAGTGCTTGCATTTTCTGTTCAATTGCGACCCCCGGTCCGGTCCCGCGCGGGTAGCGTACCGCAGCTGGGCCCGGGTGCATAAACCCGGTGTAGAGCATTTGTCGGGTTTCGTTTTCGTCGGCGGGCGCCATCACCACCATGTTAGGTACGCAGCGCAGAAACGTTAGATCGAAGCTGCCGGCGTGGGTCGGTCCGTCTTCGCCTACCAGGCCCGCCCGGTCTATGCCGAAAGTCACATCCAGGTTTTGCAAAGCCACATCGTGAATCAGCTGGTCGTAGGCGCGCTGTAAAAAGGTCGAATAAATGGCCACCACCGGCTTCATGCCATCGCAGGCCAGACCGGCTGCAAAGGTCAGCGCGTGTTGCTCGGCAATTGCCACATCGTGAAAACGCTCGGGGTAGGTCTGCTCAAACTCCACCATGCCCGAGCCCTCAGACATCGCTGGTGTTATCCCCACCAGGCGCTGGTCGACTGCGGCCATATCGCACAGCCAGTTGCCAAACACAGTTTGGTACTTGAGCAGAGAAGGCTTGTTTACCACTGGCACCGCGTCGCTAACCGGCGGTTTGGGCTCAATTTTGTTCAGCGCGTGATAACCCACAGGGTCGGCTTCAGCCGGGCCAAAGCCCTTACCCTTTTTAGTCATAATATGCAGCAGCTGCGGTCCCTCGAGATCGCGCATATTTTCGATAGCGTGCAGCATCGGTCCTAAATCGTGGCCGTCCAGCGGTCCGATATAATTAAAACCCAGCTCTTCAAATAAAATGCCTGGCGACACCATGCCCTTCATATACTCTTCGATACGCTTGGCGAAGTCCCACATCGAGGGCACCCGAGACAGCACCTTTTTTGAGCCCCGACGCATGGCGATATAAAACTTACTAGACCATATTCTTGCGAAATAAGTACCCAGGCCACCGCGGTTGTGGGAAATGGACATTTGATTGTCGTTCAGTATTACCAGCAGATTGGCGCGGGTGTGGGCCGCGTGATTCAGCGCTTCAAAAGCGATACCGCCGGTCATGGCGCCATCGCCAATCACCGCCACCGACTTGCGTTCGCTGCCTTGTAGGCCGGCTGCAATAGCCATGCCCAGCGCGGCGGAAATACTGGTACTGGAGTGCCCCACGCCAAAAGTGTCGTACTCGCTTTCTTCGCGCTTGGGGAAACCCGCCAGGCCCTTCGTCATGCGAATGGTATGCATGCGCTCTTTACGGCCGGTCAGAATCTTGTGGGGATAGGTCTGGTGACCCACATCCCAAACGATGCGGTCCTCGGGGGTGTTGTATAAATAGTGCAGGGCGACAGTCAGTTCTACCACACCTAATCCAGCGCCAAAATGGCCACCGGACTGGCCAACTGAGTACAGCAAAAAGCCCCGTAGTTCCTCACACAGCTGCGGCAGCTGCCGCTCGTTCAGCGCGCGCAGATCTGCCGGCTCCAAAATGGTATCGAGCAGCGGGGAGAGGGGTCGGGTTAGTGGGATGTGGTCAAACATGAGTGACTGGATGGACTGAGCCTTTATTATGAACGGCTATTGTACATAATATGAGGTGGTAGATGTATGTGGACATTAGCTGCCCCGGGTAACCACTTGTTCGGCCAGCGTGCGCAGCGCCCAGGCCGTATCGCCCATACCCTCCAGGGCTTGCACCGCGTCCTGATACAGCTCCTCAGCCTTGGCTTTAGCGCCAGCCATCCCCAGTAGGGAGACATAGGTCGGCTTATTGCGGGCAAGATCCGCGCCCTGGGTTTTGCCCAGGGTCTCGCTGTCGCTGTTCACGTCGAGAATATCGTCCTGCACCTGAAACGCCAGGCCGATAGCGGTACCAAACCGCGACAGCGCATCTAACTGGTTAAGGTCGGCGCCCACCGCCATACCGCCCATCTTCAGCGCGGCTATAATCAGCGCCCCGGTTTTCAGGGTGTGCATGCTTTCCAGATACTGCTGCGTTACCGTAGTATTCACCGCGGCGATATCGATCGCCTGACCACCCACCATGCCTCGTGGTCCCGCGGCGGCGGTCAATGCCGCTATCAGCTCGAGGCGAGTGGCCGCGGAATACGCGTCTATCACAGTCAGCAACTCAAAGGCGCGGCACTGCAGCGCGTCGCCCACCAATATCGCAGTGGCCTCGTCAAAGGCCTTGTGACAAGTGGGTTGGCCGCGGCGTAAATCGTCGTTGTCCATCGCTGGCAGGTCATCGTGCACCAGCGAATAGGCGTGAATAAGTTCTATAGAGGCCGCCACGGTATCCAGAGCGATATCGGGCTCGCTGCCAACGGCCTCGGCAGCGGCATAGCAAAGCAGCGGACGAAAGCGCTTGCCGCCGCGTAGGGTGGCGTAGTTACAGGCCTGGTAGAGATTGCTCAGGTAGGGGGCGGTATCGAAGCTGAATTCGGTGACCTTGTTTTCCAGGTCGATGGCCAAGTGCAGATTAACGCGTCGCTGTCGCTCCGTGCGCCAGGCACTAAAATCCCGTGTCATTCGGGTTCGGTACCCTCAAAGGGCACGGCCACCAATTCGCCGCTGCGCTCCATCAATAATTGCACCTTCTGCTCCGCCGTTTTCAGCGCCTGCTGACACTCGCGGGTTAACTTAACCCCGGTTTCAAAGGCCTTCATGGAATCTTCCAGGCTGAGGTTGCCCTCCTCCATTTCCTCTACCAGTGCTTCTAGTGCTGCCAGCGATGCTTCAAAGTCGACTTTTTGTGCTTTGCTCATTTAACCCAACCGCTTTCAGCCATTGCCGAATAAATAGTGCCGAATAAATAGTGCCGAAACCGTACCAGAAAACCACATCGATGAGAGCTTTTTTCTACGGCATTATACCGGCCATTTTACTGGTGGCCTGGTCTATATCGCGAATATTCTGCAAAATTTGTTCGGTCATCATTAGTACCTGATCGGCATCGCGGGAGAGATTGGCGGTGGTGGTTATCTGTGGGATTTCGAAGATATATTTGCTGCCAATACCGGTGATAATCCACGTCATTGAAAAGCCGGAGCGCATGCACAGCGCACTCATCTGTCGGGCGGTAAACCCAGAGCCTTCACCGCGTATGGCGCCGGAGCGAAGTCGGTAGTACGCGGACTTGGATAAGTTCAGCATCTCCATGATGTGTTCGCGGCCAACCACGGAAAACATTTCATAAAGTCGCTCTTTGGCATCTTCTTGTACATCTCTGGCATTTAATTGAAAAAATTCTGCCTGTTTTTCAAAGCTCAGTGACATCCATTCTTGCTGATTCATAATTCTCCCTAGCTGGCACCATTATTTATTTATTTCCCAATAATAGGGATTATTGATCGAGTAGCACTGTAGATACAAGTAAAGACTATAACCAGAGTCACGTCTACCGGATCTTAGTGGGAATTTGTCGTTGTGGATGACTTACCGCTGGGATAGGATCAAATCAAGCGCAAAGAGAAACTGCTAAAAAGCAGCCTAATAATCAAATGGCCGTGTAATGAACCCCCTGAACCTCACGTACAGCAAGCTGTTTTTGCTCGTTGTGACATCGTACTTTGTGGCCGGGCTTTTCGGTCCTGCGGCGGTGGTATTTATGCTCGTTTTTTGCAGCTACAATCTACGCTCAAAAATCGCTATGGACGCCACCGACAAGCACGGTATTTCCAGTAGCGCCGCAACACGCTGCGGTGGTATTGCCATCTGGCTACTGACTCTCGCTTTGTTAGTCACTAACGGTATTTTTGCCAGGGAAACCACCCCCTATTTCCCCAATGGCCACAGCGACTGGAACTTGATTATTCTCCCCGCCGGTTTTTTCCTGATGGGCCTCATCGAAGACACAACTGGTAGATTTTCCGCCACTGCCAGGCTCAGCCTGATGCTGGGCGGTTGCATCTGGTTTTTGATTGAAAATGCCCAGCTGATGCCGCAAAAACTCGATTTACCAATACTCGACTGGATGCTGGGCATACCTTGGCTGGCCTATACCATACTGATGGTTTGCATGGTGGGCGTGGTAAATGCGTTTAATACCAGCGACGGCGCCAATGGCTTGCTAACTGGCACCGCCGTGCTGCTGGGTTGCGTGTTTGTCAAACTGATGGAAGCGCCGTATATCTGGGAAGTTTTCCTGACCTGCTGGACATTGTTCCTATTAGTGAACGTAGTCACAGGCAAGATGTTTCTGGGCGACAGCGGTTCTTACCTGCTGGGCGCATTATTTGCCGTGGGTTTTTTGTGGCTCTACAAAACCGTGGATATCTCCTTTGTACTGATACTGAATTTGGTGTTCTACCCGGTGCTGGACTTTTTAATGGCCATGGCCAGACGCATTCGCCACCGCCGGCCGCTGATGGAGCCGGACGACTGTCATTTTCACAATCTGCTGTTCGATTTCTTTCAGCACCACATTAGCGACAAAACTATCGCTAATTCCGCTACCGGTCTGACCATTGCCGCGGCCTGGCCCGGCACTGCAGTGGCCTTGTTATACTTGGGCGTGCCGGCGACCAGCGATACCTGGCTGTGGGTATTTTTCCTGAGCTTTGTCGCATTCGGTATAATGCGCTACGCACTTAATCGTTGGCTGGCGAACAACACCGAGATTGCGCCCGTTACCGCACAGCATAGGGGGAGGGAGCTTGGAGATACTGCCGTCTGAAGCTCAATGGTACGCCGTTCAAACCAAACCCAAGTTTGTGCCCGGCGAGCGGCTGGAAGTTCTCGAAGGACCCTTTAAAGGCCTGAGCGGCATTTTTCAGCTGGATAAAAGCGAAGACCGCGCCCTCATGCTTATTAACTTACTGGGCCGCGATAGCGAAATTGCCATCGAACATAACGCGCTAAGAAAATTCTAAGGAAACCCCGCTAAGAATGAAAATCACTATTTTTGGTACCGGCTACGTTGGCCTGGTAACTGGCGCCTGTCTGGCAGAAGTCGGCAACGATGTGGTGTGCGTAGACATCGATGCCGCAAAAATTGAGCGCCTGCAACAAGGCCACATTCCCATTTACGAACCCGATCTGGAGTCGCTCGTAGCGCGCAACGAAGCCGCGGGCCGGCTTCGTTTTACCACCGATACTGCCTCCGCAGTAGTCCACGGCCTACTGCAGTTGATCGCGGTGGGCACCCCCCAAAATGACAACGGCTCGGTAGACCTGACCTATGTGCACAACGTCGCAGCATCCATTGCTAAGCATGTCGAAGACTACGTAGTGATTATCACCAAGTCCACAGTGCCGGTGGGTACCGCAGACCAGGTCAGAGAAATTGTGGCGGCTGGCTTGAGCGACCGCAGCCAACAAACGCAATTCGATGTCGTCTCCAACCCGGAGTTTCTGAAGGAGGGTGCCGCCATAGCCGATTTTATGAAGCCCGACCGCATCGTGGTGGGCACCGACAGCCCCCGCGCTACAGCCCAGCTTCGCGAACTGTACGCACCGTTTAATCGCAATCGCGATGTGCTACAGGTAATGGGGGTGCGGTCCGCCGAGCTCACCAAGTACGCGGCCAATGTCATGCTCGCCACCCGCATCAGTTTTATGAATGAAATGGCCAATATCGCCGAGCGCGTCGGGGCCGATATAGAAGAGATCAGGCGCGCTATCGGCGCCGACAATCGCATCGGCCACGCCTTCATCTACCCAGGCTGTGGCTACGGTGGTTCCTGCTTTCCCAAGGATGTCTCGGCGCTGGTACACACCGCCGATCAGCACGGCTACACCGCCAATATTGTCAGCGCCGTCGAAGCCACCAACCGCTATCAGCAGCAGGTGTTGTTCAACAAAATCAACGGCCACTTTGCAGGCGAGCTGGCCGGTAAAACTTTCGCGCTCTGGGGCCTGTCCTTCAAGCCCAACACCGACGATATGCGCGATGCACCCAGCCGCGCATTAATGGAGGCGCTGTGGGCGGCGGGCGCCAAAGTACAAGCCCACGACCCGGTCGCCATGGCACAGGCGGCCAGCTTGTATCCAGACCAAATCGACAGCGGTGAGTTAATCTTGGTCGACACCGCAGCGGCGGCGCTAAGTGGCGCTGTAGCCCTGGCTATCGCTACCGAGTGGCGCATCTACCAGGCACCCAATTTCGACGTCATCCATCAAGAGCTCGCGGAGCCGGTAATCTTTGACGGCAGAAACCTTTACGACCCCGCCACTATGCAACACCGTGGTTTTACCTACTACGGCATAGGTCGGGGGGCATGACATTGAATAAAACCGTTCTGGTAACCGGCGGCGCTGGCTATATAGGCAGCCACGTCTGCAAGGCGCTTGCCCAACAAGGTTACTTACCCGTGGCATACGACAACCTCAGCCACGGCCACGACTGGGCCGTTAACTGGGGTCCACTGGAGCTGGGCGACGTGCTCGACCACCAGCGACTCAGCCAGGTCATGCGCCAGTACATGCCCGCGGCCGTGATGCACTTTGCCGCTTTCGCCAGCGTGGGTGAATCTGTTGAAGAGCCCTCCAAGTACTACCACAACAACGTTATTGGTAGCCTCAGCCTGCTCGATGCCATGCGTGAGCACGGCATAAGCAACCTGGTATTTTCCAGTACCTGTGCCACTTACGGTGCCCCCATGCACATGCCCATCACCGAGTCTCATCCTCAAAAGCCCATCAATCCCTATGGCCACAACAAACTTCAGGTTGAACAAAGGCTGCAGGAGTTGGCAGACTTCGACCAGCTGAACTCAATCTCCCTGCGTTATTTCAACGCGGCCGGTGCAGACCCGGAGGCGGATATCGGCGAGGACCATCACCCCGAGACCCATTTGATCCCGCTGGTGCTGGACGTCGCGCTGGGTAGGCGCGAGTCCATCAGTATTTTTGGCAATGACTACGACACCCCGGACGGCACCTGCATCCGCGACTATATTCACGTGCTGGATATCGCCCAGGCCCACATCAGGGCGCTGAACGCTCTGGAGCAGGGCGCCCAAACCACCGTCTATAACATTGGCAATGGCCAGGGCTATTCGGTGCAAGAGGTGATCGATGCCGTACAGCGGGTTACCGGATGCGAAGTCGCCACTACAGTTGCACCGCGCCGGGAAGGGGATCCACCCCGATTGGTAGGCGATGCCAGCAAACTAAGAGCGGAGCTGAGTTGGGAACCGGAATTTGCCAAACTCGACAGCATTATTCAAACTGCCTGGGCCTGGCACAAAAGTCACTTCTCTGCTCCCAATATAGGGGTTTAGGCTAATTGTCTTGGATTAAGTCGTCTGGAGGCTCTCTGAGAGTGCCGTCTAGAGTACAAAGGCCCCGACTTACCATAGAGTTGCTGTCAATATCCGTGATAAAATATCGCCCGAATTATCGGGGGCCTGAGATGGCGCAGTTGAGCACGCTTCACTTTTTGTTGGCGCTCGTAGCGGGTGCTGCGTCGTCGGCTGTTCTGGCCGCCGGAAAAACCTTTATTGTCGGCGCTTTCGAAGTAGCGCCATCGGTAAAAGTCTCGCTAAGCAGCGATGACAACATCTACCAAAGCGACGGCAACAAGGAAAGCAGCGGCATCGTTGTGGTAAACCCTCGTCTGGAGGGCGTCTTCCGCCGGCGCGGTAGCGTCTACTCCATCGTGGCCAAGGTGGCCAACGGCACCTACACCAGTAGCAGCGACGACAACTACACCGACCTCGGCTTGATTGGCGACGCCCATATCGAAATCAACAGCCGCAGTACCGTTGACCTGATCGG
>JBLHKV010000144.1:0-9947 GCA_047618115.1 Halieaceae bacterium
CGAATCCCGATTCGCTACCAATCAGTGCTCGCACAGCTGTGACCGGAGATTTATCTCGACAGAAATCACGAGCGCTATCGAGGATCATTGCCTGCTCATCGCTAAAAGTCATCGCTATGTTATGCGTAATCATAGTCCGCCCTCAATCCTTGGGTAGGCCGAGCACGCGCTCGCCCACAATGTTGGCCTGAATCTGGCTGGTACCACCGCCGATGGTGGTGGAAAAATTATTGAAATAGGCGCGTTGCCAAAACCCACCCGATATAGCGTCGTCATCCCCAACATAGAGACTACCGTGGGCGCCTTGTAAACTAATGGCTGCTTTGCGCATTTTTCTGGAATGCTCGGTCTGCGTCAATTTTCTGGACAACGGTAGTGAAAAAGGATGATCGGTATTCAGCGCCGACAAACCAAAGCGTCGATCCCCAAGGGTGACCGCCTTCTCTTCCATCAACAGTTTGACCAGACGGTCACGTACTTGAGGGTCGTTTAGTATAGGCTCTCCATCGCGACTCAGGTCGCGAAGCGACTCGATCAAATCATTCATGGTGGCGCTGACTATCATCAAGCCACCGGCCGCCCCGGAGGCGGCGCCACGTTCATACTGCAGGGTTTGCATGGCGACCTTCCAGCCGTTGCCCTCGCCCCCAATCAAACACGAAGCTGGGATACGGGCATCTGTAAAAAATGTCTCTGTAAAACCGTATTCACCGGTCATTTTGCGAATCGGACGGGGATCAATTCCGGGTACATCCATCGGCGCAAGGAAAAAAGACAACCCATCATACTTACGATCGGTTTGGGGGGATGTCCGCGCCAGCAGAATCATGTATTTAGCGAAATCTCCCATCGTCGTCCAGATTTTGGTGCCGTTGACGACATAGTCATCGCCGTCGCGGACGGCGCGACACTGAGCGTTACCAAGATCAGACCCATTATCGGGTTCGGAAAAACCCTGACACCAGACATCCTCTGCAGACAAAATTCGCTTTAGATATTTCTGCTTTTCCTGTTCTGTGCCAATATCGTTAATAAGCGGCCCTGCCCACCCCAGCCCGATAACATTAAACGCAATCGGGACCGCGTGCCGTCGCATTTCCCTGTCTGCGATCTCCTGAAAAACAGGATCGACTCCGCCACCACCAAACTCCTTAGGCCACGCCATCCCCAGATAACCAGCCGACCAAATTTTGTTCTGCCACTCGCGAAGAAACTCCAGCTGTACCTCGCTACCGACCTCCATAAAGCTCTGAGGTAATAGAAATCCGGGGTCGGCAGGCTTGTTTTCCACCATCCAAGCCGACACCTCCTTCCTGAACTCTTGTAGTTCCTGATCATTCACATGCATTATTATCTCCTTTTCAATTCTATCCGCTGCTGGGAACGCTACTATTTAGGAACGTCAATGGCACTGGCTCTTATAAACGCAGGCCGCGCCACTAACCGGTCCAGATAGGCTTCCACCTGGGGCGAGTAAGTTCGATCGACGATTGTGTTCAGTTCTAGTGTGCGTCCGAGATAAAGAGCGTAGCCAATGGCTATATCGGCAATGGTGAACTTGTCGCCACAAAGAAATTCGCGACCATCGAGATGGCCATCGAGCAAACGCAGTCTGGCAAAGTACCACTTGGCATAGTCCTGGGCCACTGCTTGTTTTTCAGGCGTGGGTTCAAGGTGGTAATAGCGCATCACCAGCGTTTGCGGGAAGGTCAGCGTTGCATCGCTGTGATAAAGCCAATTCAAATAGTCGCCATACTCGGGATGATTGACCCCAATACCAAACTTGTCCTGTCCATAACGCTCAACCAGGTAATGACAAATAGCGGTGCTTTCTGTCATCCGCACCTCGCCGTCTATAAGGTAAGGAATAGTACCCAGCACGTTTATGTCGGTATAGCCCTCGACGAAAAATCTCGGTGGAAATGGCATGGTTTCCAACTCATATTCGAGCCCCATCTCTTCCAAAGCCCACAGTGGCCGCAGCGAGCGGGCGTCCTTACAATGCCATAGTTTCATTTCAAACCTCCTTTGATCATAAACCGTACTGGCGAGCAGCTAGGTCCCGCATAATTTCCTCAGAGCCACCGCCAATGGCGTTGACCCGCACTTCGCGATAGATGCGCTCGACTCGATTACCTCGCATGTAGCCGCTGCCACCCAATATTTGCATGGCCTCTCGTGCGCAAAACTCCATTGTTTCACTGGCCTGTACCTTCAGCATGGCAATATCCCCGGGGTTTGCGTGACCGCTCTCGATCGCCTCGTAGCAAACTCTGATATAAGCCTGGGTAGCGTTGAGGCGTTGTTTCATCTGCGAGATCTTATGTCTTATTACTTGGTGATCTGCAAGCCTCTTACCAAAGGTCTTGCGCTCTTTGGCCCAGAGCACCGCCTCTTCCAGGCACACTCTTCCAGCCGCCTCCATGCTCGCAGCCATGGCCATTCGTTCGCCGTTAAAATTAGTCATGATCACCCTAAAACCCTGATTCTCTTCGCCTATCAGATTACTCACTGGGACTTTTACATCATCAAAATATAAAGTTGCCGTATCGGAAGCCCACCAACCTTGTTTACGATCCAGCGCGGTTCGACTAAAACCCTCGGCATCTGCGGGAATCAACAGCATGGACACACCCCCAGCTCCTTGGTCGCCCGTGCGCACCGCAGTGGAAACCCAGTTGGCGCGCATACCGCCGGTAATATAGGTCTTAGAGCCATTGACGATATAATAATCACCGTCGCGAACGGCTGTGGTGGACAATTGCGCCACATCGGACCCGCCGCCAGGTTCAGTTATTCCCAGTGCTATGTGCCTCTGCCCCGCCAGCACAGCCGGCGCCACCATTTCCTTCAACGCCTGGCTGCCCCAGTTGAGCACTGGCGGTAAACCAATCCCGTGGACCATGAGGCTAGCCGCCACCCCACCGACACCTATGCGCGCCAGCTCTTCATTGGCAATCCAACTGTGCCAGCAGTCTATCCCCTCGCGAGTACCGCCAAACTCTTCCGGGTATCCCATGCCCAGCAACCCCACTGCCGCGGCCTTTGGCCACAATTCGATAGGTATATGACCGGCTTCGTCCCAGTCCTCGGCAAATGGCATGATCTCCACATCGATAAATCGTCGTAAATGGACTCGCCATTCCTCGTGTTCGGGGGTTAACTGCGGATTCGGCAGACGAGCGGAATCAAAATTCAGCGACATTTTGTTTCTCCTGAGACAGTCAGTGAATAAGCGACGGCAATTCTTGCTGCCAGCATACTAGCGATTTACGCTATTAGCAGCATAGGAAGTGGCGCCATTCACGTTGGTTGTTGCGCCAGCAGGCTCGCGACGCGTCACCTGATCGGGCCCGCAACTTCAAGGTCTGAACAAGTTGTGACACCGGCTCTCTTGACCGGTTCTGAACCACCGAGTATAAGAGATACCAAAGTAAAAAAAGGATCCCCGCTGTGTGAGCTCCTCCTCCAGCAAATATCCCGTCGAATCGCTCGGCGCGAACCCATCTCACCCACAGTCGGGGTTGAATAGTCCCGACGATCTGCGGCTGCGCGTCGAAACCCTAAGTAAAGGCATAGACAACCACAGAGTGGACGTACAAATCAGTCCGGCCTTTGCCTTCGAACTTGGCCAGGCCATCAAGCAAGTACTTAAGCGTGTCGTTGAGGTAAAAGCACCGCTGTCGCCCCAGGCCAGTGTATTCGAATCGCTGCGGCATACGTACACAAACATGATGTTACCGTTGATACACCGCGTGAAAACAGATCTCACGCCAGAGCAAATAAGGGTATTGCATTTCGCCGTCTTTAAGCACTGCTTGCTCGATGTCAGAAAACGCCTCGATGAACTGGTCGCCGAAATGAAGGCATCAGAAGCCAATTTACGTAATAGCGGCTCGCCGAAGTTGTTGACCGTGCATCAACAAATGGTGTGGTTAAGTACCAACTATCCAGCCATCCTCTACAGCTGTAATCAACAAATCTTCAAGCAATTGCACAAAGTTGATTCGACCGAGCTGAGTAAATCCAGAAAGCAGTATCTTCACGAATCACTACCGCAGCTAACCGAAATTTTATTCAACCCAATGCTGTGGGGGGCTAATCTATCACAGGAAGATATGCTATTAGAGAATTTTGCGCTGTGGGGCAGTAGCGAAAACAGTTTTTCCAAACTAAACACTGAGTGGGAGCAACAATTAGCCGAGTTCCTTGAAGGCGCTGCAATCCCCAACTTGAAGACGGACAAGAAAGTTGCATCGGATAACACCGCGCTGTATGACGAGCTGGGTGGACTACTCGCAACGCAATCTTTGTTGGGTGTAGCCGATAAGCAAACTGATATTTTACACGAAACACTCAGCTGGCTCGAGCACAGCGAAAACGTCGCCCCTGTTCTTCATGGCGATGCAGATGCCGTTGGAGATAGTTCTTTGGGTTGGCTGAAGGCTCGTACAGAACGAAAGCGGCGAAAAGCCCTATTGAAGGGCATGACCCTCTTCCTGCAGCGCGATGGCAAGATGGCAAATGTAGTAGCTTCCTGGCAATACAGTAAAGTTTGGAATCAGCAACTGGCCGAGCACTTCAATCCGGTTCAAGTTTGCTTGTTGTTGGCTGGAACAGCCCCGAGAAACCTCCAGAAACGATTGGAAGAGGTTCGGTCACAGTACCCGCTAGTCGCCAAGCAAATGCAGTCCGCGATAGACCATGTACGCAAGCAGTGCACGGCGCAGGCCGAAGGTTCCTGCATCAGGATACTGATGGAGATATCGCGTTTTAGAAAGCAGTTGAAGTACTACCGATTCGCGCACCGTGCATTCAATGTCATCTCTTTGCTTGAAACAAAATCCGATATTGAGTTATCGAAATCCGGCAGTCAGCTCTACCGATTGTACGGAGAAACAGAAACCCAAGACACCGAAGTACGCATCGCTCACCACACCATCCTCAAAGCCGACGTCAGAGGATCAACGCTTGTGACCGAGGAACTGGCCAACCAGGGGTTAAATCCCGCGTCCTACTTCAGCCAACGTTTTTTCGACCCCATCAATAATAGCCTGGGGGCCTACGGCGCGGAAAAATTATTTATCGAGGGCGACGCCGTTATCCTTAGCCTCACCGAACGCGCCGACAAGCCACAGCAATGGTTTGCCGTATCTCGAGCCTGCGGTCTGGCGAGAGAATTAATCGATGTTATTCGATTAAAAAATGCCTATTCCAAACGAACCGGGCTACCCTTACTGGAAATTGGCATAGGTATCAGCTTTGCCGACCATGCACCCGTTTATCTTTACGACGCTGGACACCCTATTATGATTTCCGCCGCTATCGGCCGAGCGGATCGACTCTCATCCTGCTCCTGGAAACTCAAGGAAATTTACGACTCCGGATTATTCAACGTAGAGGTTTGCCGCATTGCCAAAGACGGAAATGACAGCGGTGAAAAAGGACAAGAGACCATCAGATACAACGTTAACGGTATTTTGATAGACGACCTCGCCTTTGAAAAACTGAAAACCGAGATTGCTCTGAAGAAGATCAATCTCAAGGTTGGTGAGCGCAGCGAAGTATTGTACTTCGGTCGCTTTCCCGACCAGCAAGAGAAACACCGGGACCTGGTTATCCGCGCTGGGGAAATGAGATTATGGAAAGATGGAGAAATGGTCCCGAATACGGGTCCCGTCGAATATTTTTACGAGATAGTCACTCAGCGCACCATTCTCAGCGCGGTGAGTGACAAACTCAAAGGTAAAGACATCACCGCGAACAGCGACTAGAGGTAACTATCTCTCGTCACCGAGGCTTTCGCCGTCCCCCCAAAATGCAGGCCACACTTTGTTGCCATGCAAGAAGTAGACGGCATCGTCGTGCAATACCGAACGGCTTCGCGACAAATCACTTTGCTGATAGTCTTGTTCAGGCGTGTTTTCTTCTACTATCAAACTGCCCGCGGAGCTAAGTTTTCCAGAGCCACCATCGATATCAAACATGTATAGCCCCGTATCGCTCCAACCATAGTAATACCAGGGGTCTTCTGGATCCCCACCCCACTGATTCAACTCATCGTTACGTTGAACCGGAATTGCCGCTCGAAAACCTTCGCTGGTTTCCAAAAGCGTTAGTGCGTGGTGATCATCGAGCGCGGGTGAGTAACTGCCGCGACGACCTATTTCGATACTTCCCATAGACACGGGTGCATCTATATCTGCCACATTAAACACCTCAATTTTGACGCCCTGCAGAGAGTTGGGTAGCTCGTCATGAACAAACTGACCCACGCCAAGCAGCAGTGTTTCACCCAATGGCTGCAGCAATGTTGAGTAGCCCGGTATTTCCAATTCACCGGCAATAACAGGTTCTTCTGGCGTAGAAAGATCGAGCACATATAGCGGATCGATAACCTGAAAGGTCACGATGTAACCTCTATCTCCCAGATACCTCACCGCATAAATATCCTCGCCCGGCTTGCCTATATGCGCTGGTTGCAATGTATTCGGTAAAGTAGCCAGCGTTTCAAGTGCAGTTTCTGTATCTGATTCGCGCAACACAGATAGACGATGACGGCCAAAATCTTCCTTTTCTTCAACCACGGCATCACTGGCAACTGCATCGTCATCAAGCTCCATCAAGGGCAGAGGGAAAAATCGATTTTCCCAGGTGCTACTCACAACCCGCAGATCACCATTGTGCTCGCCCATCAGAAACGAAGGATTACGCGTGCCGATGTAACCCGGCACCGAGCCGGAGCCCCGGTATTCAGCGCCGGCGCCTTGCAGAGCAAACTTATGAATCAACGTGGTCATGTTGTTGCCACTGGCGGTCAGGTACAACGCATCGGCAGAGGCGTAAAAACCGCTAGTGTAGGCATTCAGGCACGTGGAGTTGATGGAGTCAGGGGATTCCAGATCGATGGCGGTGATGGTCACCAGGGTGCCACTGGACGGCGGTACAGGCAGCAACTCATAGTCCTGATTAGGTATGTAACAATCTCTGGGATCCAGTAATTCCTGGGGGACACCATCATTGATAACCACGTCTGGCAGCAATTCCTCCACACTGACGGCGGCTATTAATTCCTTATTCTTGGTAACCTGCTCATCGCTTTGCGGATAGCTCAACACACCCTCGACAACGGGAGAATAGCGTGTCACTAGGTATAGAATATTGCCGATTCGTCGACTCGCCAACAAGCTCCCGTCCAGCCGCAACGACCATGACGGAGTGACCGCCGTGACGTCTGTGACGTCGAATGACTCGATCGTGGTCGCTCCATTCTGCCAGTAGTAATCGGCTGCAAACTTGCCCCAGTAAACAAAGGGGTTGTTTTGACTGACGGCAACCAATTGCTTACTACCGGAGAAGTTAGCCAGATAGATACCATTAATGGACAACGACTTATCTCCATTGAGTTCAATGCGACCGACTTCCTCGACACCAGCACTTACCGGGTCTGTTGCCATGATTCTAATGCTGGCTGGCGGGCTCTCAGGCGGTGCCTGGATAGCGCTGATACCTGCGTCGAGGTAGTAATAGTTCTGCTGAGGCGTATCGACAATAAACATATGGCTGCCGTCGTACTTGACGAGGTCGGCCTCGTCCACGCCCTCTTCTTGTAGCGTTGTCTCGGAAAAATCGCCAGATTTGCTGGCCAGGCTATCCATGCCTCCAGTCCCGGCGGACACACTGGAATCCTCGACAGCGAAGACCACATTTTCAGCAGAACTGAGATAATCAGAGCCTTGCAGCGCCACCCGAAAATTCTCTGTAAACTGATCCGCCGTTTCGACCGGCATCAATAACCCGGGAGGTGGTGGCGCGGGAAGTGTTACATCGATCACCACCGGATCGCTACTCCCTCCACCACCTCCGCATCCACTGACGGCGAGCGCAATCACGGTTACTACGGAGCCAATTGCAGTCTTCAAAATAATACCTCGTTTGTTTGTTAGGTGAAGTCGTACATCGATACGCACAGACTAGCGCGAGCGAATGCACTTGGCTGTATAAAATATGCGTGAAAATGTTGTAATGTGTAAACATCGTAGCACTTACATTTACTAACAACTTGCCTGCATTTCGTAACGGACTCTATAACAAGTTTGTGGCATTGTGGGTACTGCCCCAACACCTCCACCTACACCTACACCGCCAAGGAATAGTCAATGGTTGTACGCTGTACCCAGACTCTACCGTGGGCCGCACTCGCTGTGGGGCTGGCACTCTCGCCCTGCGTGTCTGCGGAGGTTGTCGACTGCGTAACAAGTTCTGCAGAAGAGCTACCAGCCGTCTATAACGACACTCCCAATTGTGACCAATTTATTCCAGTCAGTGAAAAATCCTGGAGCGTTGGTATCGGTGCCGGATACGGAGAGCGCAGCAACCCTTTGATCAATTCAGACGACATCCCCATGTATGGAATACTGCAGCTGTCGTGGACCGGAGAACAGTTTTTCTTCGACAATGGCGATTTTGGTCTATTCCTCGACCAGGGGAAAAGCTGGGAGTTGAACCTTATAGCAGGTGTCGGCGGGGAAAGATCATTTTTTTCCTTCCTTAACTCTAGCGTACTATCTTTTATCCCCGAAACCCCGGGCTTGAAATTTGACGAAAACAGCGCTTCAGACGGGATGGATGTGCCGGTCGAAGGGTCGGGCCCCGAACCCATTGAAACTATCTCTATCAGGGTAAAGCCTCCGGAGCGCCACTATACCGTCGATGGCGGGCTTGAGTTCATTTACAAACTCGGGTCGTCAGACCTGCAAATCCAGGCTCTCACCGACATCAGTGGTCGTCATAATGGTCAGGAGCTTTGGTTCTCCTGGGCCTATCCGCTGCAAACCAATGGATGGCAGTTTGTTCCCTCCCTCGGATTTACCTGGAAGAGCAATCGAACAGCGAACTATTTTTACGGTGTTCGTGAAGACGAATCCAGTTCTGAACTTCCCGCCTACCAAACCCGTTCAGCTACCAACCCCTTTGTCAGACTCTCGGCAAGCTATCGGTTCAACGAACACTGGCGACTCGTTTCAGTACTTCAATACGAGCATCTGGATAGCAGTATATCCAATAGTCCCAGCGTAATAGAAAACCATATCAGCACTAGCTTTGTTGGCATCTATTATGAGTTTTAGAGTTCTTCGATGCGCCGTGCTAGCCGTCTTACTACTCCCGTTTGCCGTCCACTCGGGCTCAACACAACCGACCCTGACTGCCAGACCGGGACTGTGCATCTTACCCTCACCTGAGGCCGAACAGTGCGTAATGCCAATAAGGCTGGACTGGCAGTCAAATGGACTTGAGGATATTTGTCTTCACTCTTCTCAAAATATCGAGTCTCTGCAGTGTTGGGAGCAGGAAAATTCAGGCTTTACCACACTGAAAATCTATGCCAACGACGATGTGGGGTTCTGGTTACAACTATCAAACTCCGATGAGAAATTAGCCTATGTCACTATACGTATTGTGAGAATGGCACGGCGGAATCCAGAGCGCCGACGTCGACGCCACGTTTGGAGCGTGTTGTGATATGCTTAATATTATGAGCAATCCCCGCATCCTGTTGGTCGAGGATGATGATCGACTGGCCGCACTTGTCAGTGAATACCTCACCCAACATTCATTTTCGGTAACCATCAAAAGTCGTGGTGACGATGCAGTGGCTAACTTCGATAGTAGCGCTGTTGATATGGTAATACTCGATTTAATGCTACCCGGAATCGACGGACTGGAAGTTTGCCGAATACTGCGTCAAACATTCAGTGGGCCCATCATAATCCTCACTGCCAAGGGCAGCGATATCGACCAGGTAGTCGGCCTGGAACTTGGCGCCAGTGACTATGTTGTAAAGCCAGTAGAGCCGCGCGTTTTACTCGCCCGGGTCAGAGCACATCTACGCGATCAAACGCCGTTTGGCAACAGCCAGGTTGAACTCAAATTCGGAGATCTTTCCA
>JBLHKV010000145.1:0-9896 GCA_047618115.1 Halieaceae bacterium
CGTTTTCCCGCCCGTCCGAGATCCGGGTGTTAGGACCCAACTTCGATGCCAAACCTCCGAGGGGGAAGGTTGGCCCTCCACTTGTGTGGCCGCCAACTCGCCCTAATCGACATTAGTATTGTCAAATTAGACAAATTATTTGGCAGCCACATAAGATTATTATTTAACATATATTTATGGCCAATTTATAGAAATTATAGGCAAATTAATTGTCGACTTATTTATTATCTGCCCGATTAAAAAAAACACATCACGCTGTTTATAAACAATTTACGCAACATGGCATTTTTGGCATGCTCCTTGCAATATCCTTGGCGAATAGCAAAATAGAAACTTTAAAAGGAGCACCAAAATGAAAATCCTACTCTTCTCCGCCATCGCCGCCGTCGCCTTCATTAACGCCAACGCCAATGCCATTAACGGCGAAAAAATCGCACAGAGAGTCGCTTACGTAGAAGTTGCACAGACCATCGAACGCGACGGAAATAACAACACGGCGCTAATGTCGGCCGCCGCTTATGGCGAGACAGAAATCGCCCGCAACCTCATCGCTCGTGGCACCGACGTAAACGCCCGTGGCTACATCGGCAACACCGCCTTGATCTTCGCGGTAGAAGAAGGGCACACGGCAATCGCTCGCATGCTCATCGAAGCCGGCGCCAACCCCGATGCCAACAACGACTACGGCAACACCGCCCGCACATTGGCCAAGGGCTATGGCCAGCGCGAAATAGTCGAACTCTTCGAGACGACGCCCCTGCAAACCCGCCCAGCCTTACTGGCGACTGCCTTATAAAAAAACACAAAAAGAAAACGCGACCCCGCCGATAGGGCGGAGCCGCTTTTTTGTATTATTGCCAGGAGATATATCGGGAGGCTGGGGCGCCTTCAATATGGGCGCGATGATATATCGAGCTTACTGGAGACAGCAGAATGCGGTCGGTTGTAAGAAATAAAGAGGGATGCGTATGCGCTTCCCACTATTGCTCATTAATATTGCTTTAGCCCACGCACATGGGCGCTATCACCGGGATTTGAAACCTGCAAACATTGGAGACAAGGCTAAAATGAAAAACAGTAAAAACCTATTGGCAATATTACTGCTAATTGTTATCCAAGTATCATGCTATAAAGGGCAGCAGGTACTGCATTCTAAAGAGGCTACTCCTGAAAAGAATGCGACCTTGAGTATTCTGTTTGATGATGCTGGGGAGAATGGATTCAGTGACGAGGACAAGCAACTGATTACTGATATCATAATCCAATCGGAAAAAAAAGTGCGAAAGCTCTTGCCCACCCTACCTGAAGATATAGAAGTAACCGCAGTACTTATTGATAGAAATGTAGATATAGTTGGAGGGGTCACTGGTCGGGCCGATGCTCCCGGGGTCGTAATAGTTGAGCTCTCCAGCGTGTTTCCTGGAGGAATATCTGCAGCCGCCCAAAGTGCCCTGTCTTCCACCATCTTTCACGAGTTCCACCATTTGGATCGCGGCTGGACTATTCAGGGAAACAAGTTTGGAGCGGGGATTCCTATTGCAGCTGTCAATGAAGGATTGGCTAGTGTGTTTAGCGAAGAATATACAGGTGTCTATTTTGAGGAGTCGGAAAGCTACCCCGAAGACGCATTCAAATGGCTGGAGGAAATTTTATCGCTCCCTAAGGACGCCAATTACTCTACTTGGATGATGGGTGAGCACCCTGATGGCCGAAACTATATTGGCTATCGAGTTGGCAGGTATATCGTACACCAAGCGATGGCTAATTCTGGAAAAAATATAATTGAATTGAGCAAGCTTTCTCCAGATGAGATACTCGGAATAGTTGCAGGGAGGTAGAAAGCCCCGAAATGATCAACGTTCCGACACGGTACGGAACCATGCCTATAGATAGGAGCGTTGTGCCACATCCCCTCAAACTCTTTTTCACTTCTCATCCATGCTTATCCTTGATTTTCAAACGCCTGCCTTGTTCAAGATTACAACAGGCCCTCCAGATTGTCATGGCAGATAACGGTTCGCAGCGTTCCCGAACCGCGAGGCGGTTGGGCGAAGCCGGGAACGCTGCTGTTGGGCGATGTTACTTATGTCGTTTTAGCGACAATACTGCGTCATGACCACCGAACTTTCAGGCCAAATAAACTTGATAAATACGCAGCTTGTAACGGTTCTACTATCAAGCCCTTGAGAGATTCTTGATTTATCCGAAGGCCGTCAATATTCGAAGAACTTAGGTCCGCTCTTTCGAGATTCGACTGCGACATTTCTGCATTGCGCAAATCGCATTCAGAAAAAATAACACCTCTGAGATCGGCTCCCTGGAAGTTCGATTCTCTCAGATCACAGCCTTCAAATCGGCAGGACTTAAATTTTGTGAACTGAAATTGAGCAAATTTTCCACTACAGTCACTCACCAAAACGTTCTGCATATGGATCTCAACAAATCGACAACCAGTAAGGCGGCATTGAACGATTTCTACTCGATGAAAAATTCCATCCCTGCAATCCATGTTTGCCAAATCGCAGTTTTGTAGACGAAGGTCGCTCATCTCAATTCTTTCAAAGATTGCTTCCCGCAGCTTCACATTATTGAGTTGAACTGATTCAAACACAACCCCTTCAGCGACCTGACCCTCAAGAGAGCAGTTGGAAATCACCACCTCACGAAAGATGGCTTCGTCCGTAATTGCCAGATTAGACAAGTCTAAAGCATCGCTAACTCTGGGAAGATTCGGCTGTCTAATCGAGTCCAATTTACCCAAAGATTATACTATCACCTTTCACGTGGTTAATATCGCCCAACCGTTCTCCAACCCACGCCCCTGGCAAATGCCAAGCCGCGTAGCGGGGATCTGTTCCGTTCGATCCAATACCCGATCATAATAAGAAAGAAAATAAACTCTCACACCATCGGCTTCAGTTGTCCACTGAGCCTTGGACTTCCCCAGTCCTGTGATCCCCTCGTCCGTATGGATCAAGGCCCAGTTGTAATTTCCCGCATTGAGCTCATCCGGCTCCACACTCCCTGCCTCTAAAAGAGGCTTAGTGCACGTTGGCCAACGCAACCCGAACCTTCATGCCCTCCCCGGCGGGTAAGTTGACGGTGCGCTCCTCCGCATCATAGTCCGTCCATGCCTTGCCGTTGACTGCCACCTTGGCAATGTGTACGGACGGATCTTCCACCGGACACACACGGTGCTTGATAGGGCGTTCCGAGCTGACATTGAAATGCAATTCGACCGCTTTCCGGTGCACATACAGATCCAGATACAGAACGTTCAGGAGGCAGTGCTCCAAACTGTGATAGGAACCCTTGGCGGGGCCGCCCTTCGTTCCGTCCACGAGCGTTCCCGCCAGATCCACGCTACAATACACTCCTCCGTGTTCTTTGTCGAAGAAGTATTGATTCCAGAACAGGCTCCCCTCGCGGAAGAGGTCCAGATAGCGCTCCTCTTCGCTCTGGTTGTATAGGCTGAGCACCATGAAGTTGCCGTACGCCTGGATAAACCATGCCTTGTTCGGACCGTGCCGCTCCGTTTGATCCCGCACGAAGGATTCAAACCATCCCCCATGCACGCCATCCCATGCCACCCGGATCATCTTTTCGCCAAGTTCCAGGGCGCCTATCCGGTACGCCTCGTTTCCGGTCAGATGGTAGAGCCGCATCAAAATCCACGACGTCTCGATGTTGCCTCCGGCAGAGAGGGCTTCTGTGCCATCGTCCCATCGTTGAGTAATACAATGCCACGTGCGGTCAAACGTATCGAGGATATATCCATCCGAGGGATCTTGCATACGGCGCAACGCCACATCCATCGTCCGCTCCATCTGCGCCAGCAGCGCGGGCCGACCGTCTGCGAGATACCAATACAACATATAGCTGCTCAAAAGACCGATCTGAGGGTTGAAGCTCTTATTGGTACTCGCGACGCTCAGATCCCGGTTCAGGGTGACGTAATAGCCTTCGTACTCGGAATCCCATGCGCGGGACTCAAAAATCTCATTCGACCGTTCCAGACAGCGGAGGGCATCGGGATCGTGAGTCGTGAAAAAGTAGAGCGCCAGCCCGGTGTTGGCATACATTTGGGTGAATGCGCCTTTGGTCGTAATTCCAGGTGCGCCTGTCTGCGTGATGAGGTCATACCAGCCCCCGAATTCGTAATCCCATCCATACTCGATCAGGTAGGACGCCGTAGTTTTGGCGAGGCGAAGATAATGCTCCTCCCCGGACAAAAGGTACGCCGCCGACAGGCTGAAAAGGTGTCTGCCGAGCATCGTCGGATATTGATCCGTTGTCCCGATCGGCTTCCAGTCTCTAGACAACCCGGTGTAAAACCGCTCGTTAGCCGGGTTTATCCCATGCGCCAGCCACGCGGGCATAATATCATGCAGCGCTTGATCCCGCCAAAACGCCCCATGCATCTCTTGTCGGCCGGTTGAATCGGAGCAATCTGCTTTGACTTTTCCCATACTTTCCTCACACAGTCCAAACGTGAAAATGCCACAAACCGCGATCGGCAAAACGTCCACTTTGACTCTCCTCAGGTCTTCTTACCTCTTCATCAGCCAAGAGGAAACTCTTCTAATCGCTTGGTCCCGTCGATGGTAGCGATGCTCAGTCGAAGACACGGTAAATGTCATTATCTTCCAGTACGGCTGTACGACGGGGGAAAATCACCCTCGGAGGGGACACGTTGCGAGTCCACAGAGACTCAACCAACAACGATCACGTAACCAAAGAGGATAGTCGGGAAGTCCATCCTTCCTTCTTCTTACCTTCCTCCACTCTGGGACGCAGGTGGGCATGCCAATGCGTCTCTGCCCCCTTGAAGATCCACACAATCAGGAAGGTCATGCACAGATAGAAGAAGCCAGCCGCGATGAAGGATTCGAACGGGGCGAAGTGGCGCGAATTGACGATCCTCGCCGCTCCGAACAGATCGACAATGGTAATCAAGCCGGCCAGAGCGCTGCCATGGAGCATGAAGATCACCTCATTGCCGTAGGACGGTAAGGCCCTCCTAAAGGCGCTCGGTAAGATGATGCGTCGGTACTGGGTCGCTCTGGACATCCCGTACGCTTTGGCTGCCTCGACCTCGCCGAACGGCGTCTGCGCTATGGCACCGCGGAGCATCTCGCCGGTATAGGCCGCGGTGTTCAGGGAGAACGCAATGAGGGCGCACCAGTAGGCTTCTTTGAACACGATCCACAGCACGCTCTCCTTGAGCAGTTCGAACTGTCCCGCGCCGTTATAGATCATGAACATTTGCACCAGCAAGGGGGTGCCGCGAAAAAAGTAGATGTAGGCCCTGGGCCAGAATGCGATAAACCGACGGCCCGATGTAGCCACCAGGGCTAGCGGCACGGCCAAGACCAAACCGAAGATCAGCGCCAGGACCACAAGCTGTACGGTGAGCCACAGGCCCTCGAGGTACAGCGGGAGATTCTCGATGATGATGTTGAAATCCACGATCTAGGCCTTCCTCACGCCAACGCTGTATCGTCTTTCAAGCCAACGCAGGCCGATGTCGGACACGCCGGTAATGACCAGAAATAGGATGGCTACGAGGAAGTAGAAGGTGAATGGTTGCCGGGTGGCTCCCCCGGCTTGGTAGGCGATGTCGACCATATCGTGCAAGCCGATGACGGACACCAACGCGGTAGTCTTGGCCAACACCAGCCAGTTGTTGCTGAAGCCCGGCAGCGCGTGCCGCACCATCGCCGGCATAGTAATCCGCAAGAAGACCTGCATCGAGCTCATGCCGTACGCGTATCCCGCCTCGATCTCCCCCCGGGACACCGCCATTATCCCGCCGCGAAACGTCTCGGTCAAGTAGGCGCCGAAGATGAAGCCGATCGTCAGCACTCCGGCGGCGAAGGCACTTACGTCGACGTAGTCCCACCCAAGCCGATCGCCGATATCATTGACCAGGATTTGGCCACCGAAGAAGATTATGTACATGAGCACTAGATCCGGCACGCCGCGGATCACGGTCGTGTAGACCCCGGCGACCCACTTCGCGAACCGCGATCCCGACAGTTTCGCCACGGCGCCGATCAAGCCGAGAACAATGGCAATCAGCAGCGACAACACCGCCACCTCGACGGTGAGCAGCATCCCCTTTAGGATTAATGGCAAATAGCCGTGCAGATCGAACACCAAAGAAGCTCCAATAGTGCGTTAACCATGGGCGCAGTCACTGTTGATCGGGACGCCCTTGTCAGCCCCCGAAGACGTCGAATTCAAAGTACTTGGCGTTGATCTTCTCGTACGTGCCGTTGGCGCGAATCGCATCAATAGCCTTGTTGAGCTTGTCGACCAAATCCTGGTTCTTCTTACTGACCGCGATCCCGGCACCTTCGCCAAAGTATTCGACGTCGATGTAATCTGGCCCGACGAACTCCCAGTCCTTGCCCTGGTCGGTGTCGAGAAAGCCGTCCTTCAACGCCACGGAGTCGGCAAGCAAGAGATCCAGCCGCCCTGCCACGGCATCCAGATAGGCCTCGTCCTGCGTTGCATAGCGCTTGAGGTCTACGCTGCTGCCGAACTTTTCGGTAATGAAGTTGTCGTGGGTAGTGGCACGCTGCACACCAACGGCCTTGCCTTTCAGGCCCGCTTTATCGATTTCAATTCCAGAGCCCTTCTTGCGCACGAACTTGGCGGGCACCTGATAGTACTTGTTGGTGAATGCAACCTTCTTTTTCCGCTCCTCGGTCATGGCCATAGACGCGATGATGGCGTCGTACTTGCGTGCCATCAGCGCGGGAATTATGCCGTCCCAGTCTTGTTGCACCAGAGTGCACTTGGCGCCCATCTCGGCGCACAGCGCATTGGCAATGTCGATGTCGAAGCCCACCAGCTTACCCTCGGCGGTCATCGAACTGAACGGTGGATAGGCCCCCTCCACACCGATGCGAATCTTTTTCCAATCCTTGGCGTTGGCGGCGCTACTGCCCAGTATCAGCACGACCGAGGCCAGCACGCGTACGACGAGTTTGTTCAATTTCCTACTCCTGTTTGCTTTATGTCGGTTGCACCGCTGCAGCGCGGTCATGGCATAACCTGCTAAACCCATTAGCGTCACCTCAACGTTCCCGCTAGAAACTGCCTGAAACGCGCAGATTTCGGCTGGTCGAAAACCTGCGCCGGTAGGCCCTCTTCCTCGACCTGACCTTTGTGCAGAAACATGACCTTGTTGGACACCTCCCGCGCAAACGCCATCTCGTGCGTGACCACCAGCATGGTGCGGCCCTCTTCCGCCAGGCCGCGCATCACCTTGAGCACCTCTCCCACCAGCTCTGGGTCGAGGGCCGACGTCGGCTCGTCGAAGAGCATCATTTTCGGCTCCATGGCGAGGGCCCGAGCGATTGCAGCTCGCTGTTGTTGACCACCCGACAGGTGCGCCGGGTAGTAGTCTTTGCGCTCGTACATCCCGACTCGCTGCAACACCTGCTCGGCGCGTTCCACCGCCTCGGCCCTAGGCACCTTGAGAACGTGCATCGGCGCCTCAACGACATTTTGGATCACCGTCATGTGGGACCATAGGTTGAACTGCTGAAACACCATAGCCAGGTGCGAGCGGATACGAGAGACCTGGCGCTTGTCCTCGGGCACCCGCCCGGCGCCGGATTTGGTTGTCATCTTGATCAGTTCGCCGTGCACGTAGACCGTACCGGCGTCCGGAGTCTCCAGCAGATTGATGCAGCGCAACAAGGTGCTCTTTCCCGAGCCACTGCTGCCGAGGATAGAGACCACGTCGTGCTCGTGCGCAACCAGCGAGATCCCCTTGAGCACCTCGAGGCTACCGAAGTTCTTGTGCAGATCTTCTACGACCAGAGCCTCAGTCGCTTCGCTCATTCAATCCCCTCTGAAAATCTTCTGCTTGTTCGACCGGCCGCGGCAATAAAGTAGTCGGGGAGGCAATATCGGGCAATTCTCGACAATGAATGCTCGGGCTTATGGCAGCAAGACACTCCCATTCAACTTCTATTATCATAGTGTCCAGATCATGGGGGGCCGACATACCCCTGTAGCGTTTCTTCCCTTCGGGGTGTCCCGCGCGTCTTTCGAGCTCCTGCCATTTCTTTTCCAGCTCTTCTAATTCCTCCCATTTTCCCGAACGAATCTTCTGCACTTCTCGCCTGAGGATCATCGTAACTCTCCTTTCCTTTTTCATGTCTGTAGAGAATTATCTTTGATCGCTCGTATCATTATAATCCTCTAAAACCAGATAAAGACGGAGATCAAATTCGAGCTGATGATAATCGGGTTCCATATATGTACACAGCTGATAAAAGGATTTATCATGCCCTTTCTCTTTGAGATGTGCCAGCTCATGAATAACAACGGATCTAAATAACGGTTCTGGAGTATTTTTTAGACGATCTGCGATGCGAATTTCACTTTTAGACTTCAGTTTCCGACCCTGGACTCTAGACTTCGTAGAATGCAGACCCAATGCGTGATGATCGATCGAGATTCTCTTATCAAATAGCACTCGTGCAATGGGCGGAGAACTTTTCAGGTAGCGCTTTTTTAGCTCTATTACAAAATCATACAATGATTTATCTGATGTGATAGTATTTGAGGTAGGATAACGTTTAGATAGTAGTTTCTCTAATTCACCATGCTCTAGCATCGCCTGTACGCGCTCGAGGACATCCTCTGGAGAACCGTCTATATAGCGTAAGTGTGATTTCATAAGGGTGAGCCCAGCAACCGATATTACTTCGCCAGCGCCTCTATCCGCTCCTTTACTTCCCGTCTACCTATATCTCGCAATGTGAAGAACGCATCCTTATTCTTGCCTCGGGGAGTCCCCTTCCCCTGTTCCCACCGTACGATCGTCTGCGTACTCACCCCTAGTAACCATGCCATCTCGCGCTGAGATAAATTCAATCTTTTGCGGTGAGACTTGATCGAAACAATCGTGATTCTTGCCGATGAACTCTTTTCTTCACCGGTCGGCTGAGCAGCACCCGATGTTTTCTTTGTCGTTTGATATTTCTCCAGTGCCGCAATCTGCTTTTTCTGTTGGGTTACCGTCTTGCTGAGCTCTTGAATACGCTTTCTCAGTGGATCGACTTCTTTTTTTATTTCACTGCGAGAGAGGCGTTTTATCTCATCCTTCAACACACTGGCAATATCAGGCATATAGGTACTCCTTTGAGTTTATGTTTTCCTCCTCCTCGGTCCGTTTTTATATCTACGACTTCGCTGCCCGAAATGCAAGTTTCCCGTGCATGACGTAGCACTCCTAAACGCCATCACTCATAGCAGCTCTTTCACTCTCTCAGCCTCAATCACTCCATCCGTAGCGGGTATCACCCATTCAACGCATAAGGCCTTTACAATAGAATAAGAAGGTACGCCGGGATCGCGTAATCGTCATGCTTGATCGGAAAACGATAGAGCTCCACGATTCATTCCCGATTTCGAGACCTGGTGTCGCTAGCGCAGCGACCCTGCATATCATTTGTGACGAAGAGCGTGGTTTCATCTCGGTTGATCCCAATGCTATCGGGTCGGCCACACCTGAAAGAGCGGCTATCTAAAGGCAGGCACCCCAGCAGGAAAGAGCAGGAAAGAGGGCGATAAGACCCCCATACGGATTGACCTAACCTTCTAAAAGGCCCTTTATAATCCCTATACATCACACCCCGCAGCAGCATCGCCATCCTACCAGATCCGAAAAGGGAATCCACCATGATCGAAGCAGGCCCAGCTGAACCCAGGGTGATTCCACCCCAGCAGAACTTCCCCATCGAGTGGGCGTCTCCCGATGAGCAGGAGCTTCTCGAAGTTTCCTTTTTACGCTCAATATGCTGCGCGTGCGCGTATAGCTGAGTATGCTATCTCTTTTTTTTAGGCGCGATATAACCATAAAAAGCCTGCTG
>JBLHKV010000146.1:0-9871 GCA_047618115.1 Halieaceae bacterium
GGCTATGGCTATGCATTTGCGCAAGACAATTATTGTGTACTGATGAAGGAAGTTCTCTACGCCAGTGGCCAATCCGCGGAGTTTTTGGGTGCTGAGGGAGATCTGGAATCAGACTTTGTTTACCAGTGGGTAAACGGCGATGAAGAAGCCATACGCGTCGATTGGATAGAGACACAAGAACAGCGCCTCCAAGATCTTGTCACGGGTTATGCGGCGGGTGTCAGTCGCTATTTTGAGGAGACGGGGAGGGATCAACTCGCAGAGGGACCCGAGGGTTGTCGTGGGGCAGCCTGGGCCCGGACATTGACTGCCATTGACCTGGCACGGGTCTATCGCAAGTCCAACCTACAAGCTGGAATAGACAATGGAATCTTAAAACGTGGCATCACCGATGTCAGAGGCCCAGCGGTCTCCGCTACAAGCCCACCGCCCCCGGAAAACACAGACGGTGACAACAATTTTGAAGGGTTCATTGATCCAGCCAGTCATGGCAGTAACTTTCTGGCACTCGGTGGAGAATACACACAATCGGGATACGGTATGTTGCTGGGCAATCCACATCAACCGTGGCAGGGCAAGGGACGCTTCCACGAATTACACCTGACTATTCCGGGTGAGTACGACGTTATGGGGGCCACCCTACTTGGCCTGCCTATGGTCACCATCGGCTTCAACAAGGATATCGCATGGAGTCACACGGTCACGCCGGCCAGTCATATCGGCCTGTATGAGCTGGAACTGCACCCCACCGACCCCATGAAATATCTGTACGATGATGAATACCGCGATATTTCCACGGCAGAGGTGAGCGCCAAGCAACTGGAATCTGACGGTAGCTTGAGCGAACACAGCTTTACCCTATACCTCTCCCACTACGGCCCCATTGTCGATCTCAAAAGACAGAGCGCGTTACTCGGTGGTTGGCCTATGTTGGCCGGACGATCCATCCTGGCAGTGAGAGACCCCAACCTTAACAACACTCGGGGTAGTTCGCAGTGGATCAACATGGGCCAGGCCAGCACCACGGATGAATTTTCAGAGGCGCTGAAGCCAATAGGGTTACCGTGGGTACACACCGCGGCGGCTGATCGTCACGGCGATGTCCTGTATGCCGACGCATCGGTTATGCCACGAGTGACAGCGGAGCAATTGGAACAGTGCATTGACACACCGATTACACAGGCAATCACGACCTTGGCTAACCGCTTGTTCTTCGCCCTCAATGGCTCTCGCAGCGCTTGCGAATGGGGACGCAGCCCAGACTCCCCAGAAGGCTCCAATGTATACGGCTACAGTGAATTGCCCAAGCTAACCAACCGCAGCTATGCATTCAACGCAAACAACAGCTACTGGCTGGCCAACGCTAATACACCATTGACCGGGTTTCCCTTTTTGATGGGCCCATTGGGAGGAGAAGGCGAACAGCAATTTTTACGCGGAAACCTCGGGCATCAAAAGGTTGCACAGAGAATGGCTGCCACAGATGGCCTCGATGACAGCCCCGGCTTCACGCTGCAGAGTTTGCAGGGATTAATGCTTTCCAACCGGGTGATGTCGGCAGAAATGGCACTTGATGACCTGTTGCTAATCTGCGACGAAAATGCGCAGGATGCCCGGATGACCCAACGTATGACAGAGGCTTGTTCCCTGCTTGCGTCCTGGGACCGACGGGTCAACTCCGATAGTACAGGCGCCCATATTTTCACCGAATTCTGGCGCGCCTTCGCCGGCAGCAATGCCAGTAGCCGAGGGGCTTATTTCATTGAAAACCCGGAAATTTGGCGGGAACCTTTCGACGCCACTCGGCCAACCCAAACTCCCGCGGGTATCGATACGTCATTAGCCGCCAACCATGACCTGGTATTGACGGCTTTGACGACTGCATTGGCGAGATTAGCCGAAGCTGGTGTCGAATTAGCCACACCATTCGGAGAAGTCCAAAAGGTGCAGCGCAATGAGTTCACTATCCCCATTCACGGTGGATGGGATGAAATGGGTACCTTCAACGTTATTAAGGTTCGCTTGGGGGAAGGTGGGTATCGCCAGATCACGGGAGGCAGTACTTATATCCAGGCCGTCACCTGGGATGAAACTGACTGCCCAGTCGCAAGTGCCATGCTCTCACACTCACAGTCAACAGATCCACAATCACCCTACTACTCCGACCAGACACAGCTATACAGTGATAAGGTCTGGATGCATCTGCCGTTCTGTAACGACGCAATAGAACGCGAACAAATTGGGGAAACACTACATCTCGAAGAGTAGGGAATCAATTCCGGGGGCTGTAACTGAAACGTTGCCACCTTCAACCCAACCCCTCCAACTGAGGAATACAATGATGTCCGGAAAACCTATATTGGCGCCGCTTCAGACATTCGCGCTAGCCGCCCTTTCGGTCTTCCTGCTCGCTTGCAGCAATGACAATAACGACCATGACACTCCTCCAGTGGTGCCTGAGCCCGAAGTACCCGCTTCGACAGTATCGGCCCGGGAAGCCAGCGCGGCGGACTTGTTATCCGGACCCCTGGCACGAGGCGTGGCCGGTGATTATGTGCTGGAGAACGAGCACCTGCGCATTATTATTCAGCAACCCGGGCGGCAGTGGCTCAGCATTGGTACCTTTGGCGGCAACATCATTGATGTCAGTGCTCGCGATGCAAGTGGAGCGATGCTACCCGACCACTTGGAAGAATTTGTGCTTGGGATAAACATTGAAAACACGCCCAACTACACCGAATTACGTATAGACAGCGATGGTAGCGATGGCGAGATGGCCAGGATATGCGTATCCGGTCCGGACGATTTATTAGAACTTGCCAACGCCAGTTCCGCGATTAGTGGTTTTGGCGCCACGTTACCCGCTAGTGCCGATGACCGAGATCTTCCGGTGGATATCGAAACCTGCTACAGCCTCAAGGCGGGTGACCGCTACGTGACATTGGACAGCACCCTGACTAACCTTAGCAGCGATGATCTCCCCATTTACCTCACCGAGTACCTCAATGGTTCCGGACAGGTAGAGTTCTTTCAACCGTTCGTGGGGTTTGGCGAGCCCACTTACACACCCTCCTGCCCCACCGAGACCTATGTGGCCTGTGACCAATCCACCGACGGCCTGTGCGATCAGTGCAACTTTGTGGTCTATAGCGGTGTCGACGGCGGCAAAGGCGTTTCCTATGGCTTGATACATGGCGAACAGGGCTCCTCCAGTTTCTCAACTTCGGGTATCAATATTGTTGTGTACGGTGATGCTGCGCTCAGTCTGATTCTGGGGATTGTACCGCCTAACTACACGATCCCAGGGGACGGAACCCTGACGCTGCTGCGTTTCTTCGCCGTGGGTGATGGCACCGTTGCCAGCATTGCAGATATTCGTGATGAATTGTTCGGCATTGACACCAGTGAAATCAGCGGCCTGGTTTCCAGTGATAACGAGCCTGTAGAAGATGCACAGGTGGTGGTTTACCAGGTGCAGAACGCTAACGCCAATCCGCCTACCTTATTCCTGGTGGATCATAGTCGAACCGATGCTACGGGGCGCTACAGCTTCAATTTGCCAGTGGGCGAGTATGAAATGAGAGCCAACAAAGAGGGCTATCTCTATCCGCAAGGCGGACCATCTATGCTAACAGTAGAAGCAGATATGAGCCTTAATCAAGACTTTGAACTGCCTTTACCGGGCTACCTTGATGTGACGGTCATCGATGAAGTTGGACCCGGGCCGGCCAAGGTGCAACTGGTGGGTTTCGATCCCAGCCCACCGCTGATCAATGTTGTCGGTGGCCAGAGCGCAGGTGTGTTTGGCGATGTGGCGGCTGATGCGCTGCCCTACGGCATCGCCCAGGCGACTTTCATTGATCGCGACGGCGCCAGTGAGCGCTTGACCGTTGAACCCGGTGAATATCAACTGGTGGTCTCCAGGGGACCTCGCTACTCTGCCTTTAAACAGAACATTACTATTAACACCGGCCAGGTCACCACAGTACAAGCACAGATCGTCAAGCTGATTGACGACAGTGGTTTTGTACACGGTGATTTTCACGTGCACTCCATCGACAGTCCCGACGCCGAGGTGACCAGAGAAGAGCGGGTAGCGGTGATGCTGGCGGAAGGCATGGATTTTTTCACCCCCTCAGACCACGGTGTGCGTTCGGATTTTGAGCCAACCCTGGAGACAATGGGCGTGAGGGATCTGATTGGCGTGGCTCCCAATAGTGAAACAACCACTTTCGACTACGGTCATTTTAATAGTTGGCCGATGACCATCGACGCTACCAGTATCAGCGGTGGCTCTTTCGACTGGGCTGGCGCGGCGCCGGCTGGAATGGACTTCCCCCAATACGGTAACTACAACCTGCCGCCGGCAGCAATTATTGCGGGCCTCAAGGGTGACCCTAAAGACAACCTGGTGCAGATCAACCATGTGACCTCCCACTTTGGCGCTAGCGGGCTGGCGATTGATACCGGCAAGACGCCGCCAGAATCTTCTACAGACCTTGCGACCCGACGACTGGACCCCAGCCTGGGCAACGCCTTCGATGATGGCTTTGACGCGCTGGAAGTATGGATTGGTACCAATGGTCGCGGCGGGATACTGTCTGAATTTATGGGCCAGAACGCCGGAGACTGGTTTAATTTGATTAATCAGAATCTGGTGCGTATTGGTATTGCCAATTCAGATACGCACGACCGCAGGTTTACCCGGGTCTCTGCGCGCACGCTGATCGCCAGCACGCTCAGTGATCCACGTGATTTCACATCTCAGCCCGAGATACTGGCCGCCGCGGTACTGGCAGGTAAGGCCATCGGTACTAATGCACCGTTCTTGTTGCTGCAAGCTGAAGGCGAGTTCAATGGCCAAAACCAGCAAGCTGGCCTGCGTATCGAAGATGACATCGTGATGCCCGCCGATTCAGGCAGCGCCGTGGTACTCACCGCCACTATCAGCACAGCGCATTGGGCCGCTGTT
The DNA here is from genome assembly GCA_047618115.1 of Halieaceae bacterium. Lineage (GTDB taxonomy): Bacteria > Pseudomonadota > Gammaproteobacteria > Pseudomonadales > Halieaceae > CALJGI01. The sequence goes on from JBLHKV010000146.1 coordinate 4,973, forward strand.
GATACGGTAGAATTCTATATCAACAACCAACCCACACGGACCAGTGCGCCCGGTGTCGCGGCTCGCTACGGTGTATCCCCCAATGCGATTGTCCGCGCTGGCGATGTTGCCTGGGTGGCAACCGATGTCGTGGTAAATGAGACTGTAGCAGGCGCTGTGCGGACCGATATTACGGTAACACTGACCCTGGACGCGCTAGCGGCGGACACCTGGATTGTGGCCGTAGCACGCGGTAGTGACGGTGTCTCCGCACCGCTGTTCCCGGTGCTGCCGGCAAGCCTGAGCGCGAGTAGCAATGCAACCCTCGACGACCTCATCGACGGCAACCTGGGTGAAGCAGGTACGCCAGCATTTGCGTTCACCAATCCGCTGTTTATTGATGTGGACGGAAATGGCTGGACCGGACCAGGGGTGCAGCCATAACATTTGCTGGCTATGATCAGAACGCGGCTAGCGATGGCCGCACAGCTTTTCCGTTAGTCACCCTGATTAGTAGCTACCTCCCTGACCGGGAATCCAGTTAGTTCCCGCCAGCGGGACACGAGCCATCGCGGCCGCCTCTACGTTTAAAGCTACAAGGTCTTCCGGTTCCAGATTGTGCAGGTGTGATTTTCCACAGGCCCGGGCGATCGTTTGTGCTTCAAGGGTGATGCATTGCAGGTAGTTAGCGAGCCGTCTCCCCCCTAACTTTGGGTCAAGTACCCGCATCAAATCCTCGTCCTGAGTTGAAATACCCGCAGGACATTTACCCTCTTGGTAATCATCATAGAAGCCCGGTTCAGAACCGATTTTTTTATAGGCTTCCTCGAATTTGGGGTGGTTACAACCCAGTGCAATCAACGCCGCGGTTCCAATCGATACCGCATCGGCACCCAGAGCCATACACTTGGCAACGTCTGCACCGTTGCGAATACCACCGGACACGATCAATTGCACCTCGCGGTGCATACCCATCTCCTGCAGCGCCTGCACCGCCTGAGGGAGCGCAGCCATAATGGGAATGCCCACATGCTCGATAAATACCTCCTGCGTCGCCGCGGTACCACCCTGCATACCGTCCAAAACGATAACATCCGCACCGGCTTTAACCGCCAATTTCACATCGTAATAGGTGCGCGTGGCGCCAATCTTAATGTAAATGGGTACCTTCCAGTCGGTAATTTCCCGCAGTTCCATAATCTTGATCGTTAAATCATCAGGTCCGGTCCAATCCGGGTGGCGACAGGCGCTGCGTTGGTCTACCCCCATGGGTAAGGTACGCATTTCTGCAACACGATCGCTAATTTTCTGGCCAAGCAACATCCCACCGCCACCCGGTTTTGCCCCCTGCCCCAGCACGATCTCGATGGCATCCGCCTTGCGTAGATCATCAGGGTTCATGCCATAACGGGAGGGCAGGTATTGGTAGATCAGGGTTTTTGAATGACCGCGCTCTTCCGGCGTCATGCCGCCGTCCCCGGTCGTGGTAGACGTACCAGCGGCGTTCGCCCCGCGACCTAGCGCCTCTTTCGCATAGGCCGATAGCGCTCCAAAACTCATACCCGCTATAGTGATAGGTATATCCAGATGGATAGGGTTTTTTGCGTACCGTGTGCCCAATACCACACTGGTATCACATTTCTCGCGGTAACCCTCAAGGGGGTAGCGTGAAATGCTGGCCCCGAGAAATAGTAGGTCATCAAAATGTGGAACTTTACGCTTAGCGCCAAACCCGCGGATATCGTAAATACCGGTTTCCGCCGCTCGATTGATCTCCCAAATGGTATCTCTGTCGAAGGTCGCAGATTCTCTTAGTCCAGGCTTTTCTGTGGTCATCGCTGCTCCCCTTTATAAAACTGCATTGTCGACTTTAAAGGTATATAACTGCCTTGCAGAACCGTAACGTTTAAAGTTTCGAGGATCGTCCGCCACATCAGCCCGCTCAAGCAGGGCCTGTAACTCGATGATGTGCTCCTCGCGCATGTCCTTTTCAATACAGTCCGCCCCCAGTGACTTAACCTCACCTTTTACATAGATTCGCACTTCATAAAGTGAATCACCCAATGCTTCCCCAGCATCGCCACAGACAACAACGCGACCCGCCTGAGCCATAAAACAACTCATATGGCCCACGCTGCCCTTGACCACAATGTCTGCACCTTTAAGCGAAATACCACAACGTGCGGAGGCATCGCCATCGATAACCAGTAGACCCCCATGGGCTGTAGCGCCAGCTGCCTGACTGGCATTGCCCTTCACATGGACTTCGCCCGACATCATATTTTCACCAACGCCAACACCAACATTGCCTTCAATTGTCACCCGACCCAACTTGTGCATTCCCGCGCTGTAATAGCCGGTGTGACCTACAATAGTCACATCCACGGGGGCATCTATACCGCACGCAATTGCGTGTAAACCATTCGGGTTTACAACAGTAATCTCATCGTTTGCGCCTTGCGGCAGGTCGTGCAACGCCTGGTTAAGTTCCCGTACTGACTGATCCGCCAAATCGTACGTTCTCATAGGTAACTCTCCGTAATCATGTGCAGAGCTAGGCCACTGCCCCGCCCCATGTATAGACAATAGCGGGCTCCGGTTCCCACAGTCTCGCCTGGTCAATTCCGGGCAGCTGCGAGAGCGACTGGTACTCCGAGGCAATCGCAACATAGTCGTCCGTCTCAGCCATTGTCGCTGGCTTACAGGCGATGGGATCACGCAATACCGCGAAGCCATCGCGGGTGCCAATTGTTAAGGTATAGAATCCATCGAGGTCCTTTAGGGCGCTGTTGAGCGCCTCCTCCAGGCTCTCCCCAAGCTGTAGGCGCCAGGTTAAATAGGCGGCGGCGACCTCGGTATCGTTTTCAGTCTGAAACTGAAAGCCTCTGCGTCGCAGCTCCTCTCGCAGCCGATTGTGATTGGAAAAAGAACCGTTATGAACCAGACAGAGATCCATACCGGTAGAAAACGGATGCGAGCCCTCCGTCGTCACAGCACTTTCTGTTGCCATACGTGTATGACCGATAATGTGAGTGCCCTGCATGCCCTCAAGATTGTATTGACTGACAATATGCTCCGGTAGGCCGACCGCTTTAAGAATTTCAACACTGCGGCCGACACTCATAATATTGATATCCGGTTGATGCTCACCGAGGTAGCCTCGAACCGCTTGCTCATCGGCTTCAAGCTTAAGTACGGCTGCATTAGCATTGCGCCGGACACTAACGGAAGTATCATAGATTTTTTCCAGCTCTGCTGACAATTCGTCCCAGGGATAGTTTTCGCGGTTGTGCTGCAAGGTGAGCTTGACTGAGCCTTCCGGTACTTCATCCCCGTATATCGCAAAGCCGGCACTATCGGGACCGCGTCCAGTCATTGCTATAAGCATAGGGGCAAATAGCGCTCCGAGTTGCGATTCCAGTTCGGGGTTTTTCAGATAAAGGCCAACAATGCCACACATGATCTGTCTCCTGGTATAACAATAAATATTCAGAAAAACTCGGCGTACATCTCGCGTTCCCAGTCCCCTACATGACGCTGGTATTCAATCCACTCCATACGTTTAATCTCGATAAATTCGGCAATAAATTCCGACCCTAATTGTTCGGAGAACATACTGTTCTTCTCCAATTCATTGAGCGCTTCATTCAGGCTTTGAGGCAGAGTTGTAACGCCCAATTCAGCCATTTGAGCGGGCGTGCGAGAATAATGGTTGATGTTTTTTGGCTCGCCCGGATCCAACTCTCTTTCCACGCCGTCTAATCCGGCAGCAATGGCTGCAGCGGTGGCAAGATAGGGGTTACAGCCGCTATCGGGTAAACGGAACTCGAGACGACCATGGGGAATACGAATCATAGCGGAACGATTATTGTCGCCGTAAGAGATATACGCTGGAGCCCAAGTGGCTCCCGACAGGGCATTGCCGACGACCAGGCGTTTATAGGAATTTACGCTGGGGGCCACCAGCGCGCACAGTGCCGGAGCGTGGTGGAGAAGGCCTCCTATAAAATGGTAGGCGAGCCTGGACAACCCCATCCCGCTAGTGTCGCTCTCGTCATGAAACAAATTCGAATTAGAGCCATCAGAAATAGACATATGCATGTGCATACCACTGCCTGCGCGCTCTGCGTTGGGCTTGGGCATGAAAGAACAGATCATACCCATATCATGGGCAATCTCTCCACAGGCCATACGGATGAAAACGAAGCGATCTGCAGATGTTAAGGCGTCGCTGTAGGTGTAATTGATTTCAAATTGGCCACTGCCGTCCTCGTGGTCGATCTGGTAAACATCGAGGCCCGCCTGCTGCAGAGAGTCGACCATCTTCTCGATGAATCCGCGTGAACGCGACAGACCCTTGTAGTCATAACACGGCTTGATCAAACGATCTGAGTCATCGGCAACTATAATTTTGCCGCTCTCGGTCTTCTTGAGCAGAAAGAATTCTGGCTCCAGCCCGGTATTCAGGGTCCATCCTTTACTGTTCAGTCGTTCAATTTGCTGCAATAAAATTTGCCTGGAATCCATGTGCCAGGGCTCACCATTGACATGACCCGTACAAACGATGCGAGCATAGCCGGGTTGCCAGGGTACAAGTGAGAGTGTATTCAGATCACCTCTGGCCATAAAATCCGGAGAATGCGGCTCCTGCCCCATCCCCCACACAGCGAACCCAGCAAACCCGGCGCCCGCTTCCACTACATCCATCAAACAATGCGCGGGTACAGACTTGGTTTTTGCCACACCATGGATATCCACAAACTGCGCCAGAATATATTTAACGTTATTCTCGTCAATAAATCTTTTAGCTTCTTCGGGTGTCATAACCTTCTCCGCTTGTATTCAATTATCAGGTTGATGGTGATCACAAATGCTATTAACTGCCGATAACCCGGGAACTCTCCCTCTGGCAGCGAGGCC
>JBLHKV010000147.1:0-9822 GCA_047618115.1 Halieaceae bacterium
ACACTCTCAAAACCCTGCGGATGACGGGGCCATTGAGGTTTTAGCAGCGCTCCATCTGCAGGACCAAAATCATAGACCTCCTTCCAGTCTGGCGTATTTTTAGTCAGCTCCCGATCATAGAACCCCCAGGGATTATCGCCGGTACGTTCTATTTTTCTTTTTTCCGATGTTGACTGGGAAAAGAACCCCCCCATGCACTCAAAAACGCGGTCGAGCACGGACTGATCGATGCCATGTTCAATAATCTGAAAAATACCCCCGTTTCGGCAGGCCATATCAAGTGCACTTAAACTATCTGGAGCATCCAATTGTGAAGCATTTATTACGGGTACGATCTCTTTCATTTGTCAGGCACTCTTGCGTGGCTGCATACGGTCCGTATATTACCGCCGCGACTATTTGCTGAAACTCTACAGAATATAGTTGATTGCCTCCCGTTCGTGAAGCTAGAACATGTCGCTGGCCACAAGAAGTCAGGTCCAGCGGTTTCTACCGTTGATCCAGGCGCAGGCTTAAGCAACCATGGGCTTTGCTTTTCCTCTGCATCATAAAACACCCTAGGGTAAAGAAAAACATCAGGATCAACAAAATGCGCGCAGCTATGCTTATGCCAAAGCATAGGACCACTTCCGAGATAGGCTGCGAACGCACCACTCCACATAAATGCCAAGATTGTCATCACAAACATTCTGCCGGTATGGTCGGGAAATGCTATGGACCGGTTGAAGCCCAGGAGGTTGAAAATGGGGATTACCCTTTCAGTTGTTCTTCATTCAGTACATAATGATGTTTCTACACATCGGCATCGCATTTTATATTGATGTCAATGCCTAGAAACTGCCCTCAGGTTGACTCAAACTGACTTTAGGTTAATTCACTTACAGCTAAGGGTAATACGATGAGCAAAGGACAAGACAGTAAAAAAAGTGATAAGAAGAAGCCACTTTTAACCGCAAAGGAAAAGAAAGCGGCAAAAAAATCAAAGAAAGCTGATAAATAGTGTACTAGAGCATTAAGCAAAGATGGGCCACCAAATTACTGCGACGGCCTTTCTACCTCAAATGCTAAAATAGGCTACAGTCATTCCTTTGTTATGCGTGAGTTCAGTAACCTCGCTCTGTCAGATTTATTTGCTGAGCTCACCAAGTCATTTTGCAACATTCCCTACGATAAAATCGTCGTATATCTTTCTAAAACTGCGACCGACTATTTCTGAGCGAACGGTGAAAACTACTCCACATCTGCCCTTTTCTCCCAGTATTCGCTAATCTTGGTTATTCATATTTGTGTCCTGTAGTATCTGTCAATATTGAAAGTCCGGTGGTTAAAGGTATCCCCCTATGTTAAACAAGAAGAAGCTGGCGTTGCGCGGCTCTGCGATGAGCATACTACTGCTAGTGATGAGCGCATGTAGCGACAGCACAGATCCCCCCCCAGCCGAGATACCTACCGCCAAAGCGCTTTTTAATTCCCTGGCAACCCCCGCGGTTTTACCCTTCCCTAACGCCATTTATGCAACGCCGAATGGGCGTCTCGGCCTGCCGTTGGCCCCGGACACTGTCGCCGGGGATTTAGGAGATCCGGTGGTAGCCCTGAATACCCTAGACGGGTTTTCAACCATCGCCCCCATTCACGCCAGTTTTGCCGAGGCCATCAACGCGACGACTATCGTCGGGGGCGGCAACGTACGTTTGTTTGAGGTGGCAGTAGATGACCGTAATCTACCGACATCTATTATCTCCGAACTAGAAGCTGGTAGGGACTATAAGGTTACGCTGTCTGCGGTTCTGGATTCCAGAGTGCTGGTAAAACCCCTGATTCCGCTGAACGCATCCTCGAACTATCTGGTGGGCATAGGCACCGGCATTCTTGCCCAGAGTGGTTTAGAGCTTGGTCCATCCGCTGACTATGTGGATCTGCGAGACGGGCAGCAGTCATCTGAAGCTGGGTCAGTGGACCGGTCTTTTTTGAGTGAATTGATTGGCGCCCAGGAATCGCTGTTATCCGATAGTGGCATGACCGAAGACGGCATTGTCCTCTCCTTCAGTTTCCCGACCCACTCCACGACAGATGTTCTGTCGGCGATCAACGGCATAGCGACTGCTATGGACGTGTCTTTGATCCGCCCAACCATGACGGTGAACGGTGAGGTGATGCCGCTTACAAGCATTCCTTTTGCAGGGCTGGCGGCGGTATTTGGAATGACGCCCTCGGGTCAGGCCGATATTTATACCGGTGTTATCGACCTACCTTACTATATGAATGTTCCCACCAATCCCGCTGACGATACAGTGCTGGACAGCTATCTGCGTAACGCCGTGGGTGAGCCCATTTTAGATCCAGGTGCGGGTCTGCAAAGCGTTAACCTTACCGTTCCTTTACTGATGGCAATTCCTAACTCAAGCCTGGACTCATCGCTGGTAAGACCACTTAGCGGTTGGCCTGTTGCTATATACCAGCACGGAATTACCGGCAATCGCAGCAATATGCTGCTAATCGCCGATGCTCTCGCCGCGCGAGGCGTGGCGATGGTAGCGATAGATCAGCCAGTACATGGTGTGACCCCCAACGACGCCGGTTTCTTGCCCCTGAGCTTGTACACCGCTTTTGGCGTTAACTTTTACGACATGGAAAATGAGCGCCATTTTAACCTGGATCTGAATGACGACGGTATTGTTGACCCGGCTGGACAATACTCTGGCAGTCCACGTAACGCTCTGACCTTCCGGGATAATTTACGCCAAGCCGTATCGGATTTAGTCTACCTGAGCAGAACATTGCCAACGATCAGCCTACCGGATGTGCCAGGGCTCGCGTTTAACGCCGACGAGGTACACTTTGTTTCTCTCTCACTGGGCTCAATGGTTGGTACTATGCTAGCTGGCGTTAACAGCGATATAAAAGCTTTTAGTTTGTCCGCTCCAGGCGGAGGTATTACCAAGTTTACCGAGGGCTCACCCAATTCAAATGCAGGTGTCCTGGCCAATGCGGCGGAGTTGGGTCTTACCCAGGGCAACCCGGACTACGAGGACTACCTTAGACTTCTCACCACGATCAGTGGCCCCGGCGACCCGATTAATTATGCCGTGGCAGCAGCCCAGGGGCACCCTATCCATATCACCGAAATTGTAGGGGATGGAACGCCGGAAAATCCACCGGATCAGACTATCCCCAACGATGTCTTGAACGCGGGTCAGTACGAGGGCCTCGTTGTAGAAACTGCACCTTTGGCAGGCACCGAACCCCTGGTTCGAAGTATGAACCTGGAGGCCTTGCTGGATGATGCGATGAATCCTGAAGGTTTGCGGGTGGTGGCGCGGTTTGTGCGGGGAGACCATCAATCGCAGGTCAATCCTTCAAACGCGCTATCGCCCTTCGCCCTGCCCGAGGTTACCCAGGAAATTCAGAATCAAACGGCAACGTTCATCGCCAGCGGCGGGACGACTATCGAAGTTCTCGATAGCAGTTTGCTTGAAATGAACTTCGTTCCAGTAGACCCCTAAGCGAGTTAAGAAATATCATATATTCGAAAAAATAATAAAAAAGTCCTCTCCTCAACCTTTTCAGCGGCATCGTGCTCCTGCTCACGACTGGCTGTGAGACTTGGCAAACCATTGGCGAATTGACTATCGCTGCACACCTCGGAATTCTAGTGTTCAGCATTATTCAAATTGCCCAGTCTGTTCCAGAAGCCCTGCACGGACTAAAAGAGATTGAAGAGGGTAAGGAATCTCTTGTCGAGAACTAGCCTTACCGGCCCAAATAGTAAAGAGGGTTTATGTGCCTCTGGGCTCAAGACTAGTCATCGGCAATCTCGTTTACTGGCATATCTCAGCAAGCTCACCCCGGGTTAGCTTAGTTAAATCATCAGGGCTCAATTCAATTTCCAGCCCTCTTCGGCCAGCGCTCACGTATATAGTGGAGTAATTTTTAGCAGATGAATCAATAATAGTTTTAAGTCGTCTTTTTTGACCAAGCGGACTTACTCCTCCTAGCACATAACCTGTCGAACGCTCTACATCGGATTTTTCAGCCATGGCCGCCTTCTTTGCGCTCGCAGCCTTTGCGATGAGTTTCATGCTTAACATAGCTGAAACCGGTATCACGCCTACGACTAATTCTTTATTGTCGAGAGACACGACCAGAGTCTTAAAAATCCTCTCCTCAGAAACCCCCAATTTCTCAGCTGCTTCGAGCCCATAAGATTCACTTGCTTCATCATGAGAGTACTCATGTATCTGGTAGGAAATTTTATTCCTTTTGGCTGCATCTATTCCTGGAGTCATTTGGATTTGGATTGATAACCACAACCTAGCACTATTGGTCCTCCTCTCCAGTGCAGCGTTGAGGACTCAACGGCTTGCATCGATTGCATCTTCAATCATGGGTATTAGCTGAGCCAAGATGGCTCCCGACCCCACACTGCCGAACACGCCGGAATATTCTTCCAGGAAAACAACGCCACCATAACCGCGCTCGATATCTAACCAGGAAACCGAACCGTAGAATCCTGGGTCTACAAAGAGGGTGATGGGTACCCCTGCTTCGGTGACGACGGTCCACCAACCCATTGCATAGCCACGACCACCCACAGACCCCTCGGTTCGTTCGATCCTCATAAACTCGACGGCCTCCTGAGACAACACCCGGTTTTCACCACAAAGCCCATCATTGAGGTGAAGTGAAATCAGCTTGGCGTAGTCGCTCAACGTCGTCATGGCCCCACCTTCCATGTTCGGGTTATCCAGCCCAACCAAACTATCAGGACTGCCATCCCAATTGGTCGGGAAGGGGTTGAGATTGTTACCATAATGGAACACTTCCAGCTCACAGGGTCCGCCGATGTACTGGTCCCACAACTGGTTCCAACTTGCACCACCTACAGTCTCAGCAACTCCCCCGGCTAACTGCCATTGGCTGCCGCCGTAGTCCAAGGCAGTATTGGCAGGAGTCGCCTCCAGTGCAGGTAGTGGCGTTGTATATATCTGCTCAGCACACTCCAGTAGAGTACCAGTCGGCAAAAATTGGCAGAGGTGCGGCAGATAATCCTCAGGCCGGATGAATACGTTTAGCAGTCCAGGGATTCCAGAGCGGTTGGAAACCAAATGCTCCGTGGTGATGTTCTCATCCCAAACGCCCTGCCAGGGCAGATAATTGGCGATGGGTTGGGTAATGTCGAAATTGATATTGTCATCATCTTCATGCAGCGCCATCAGTAACATAACGGTGGGCACCTTGCTGGTGGAAGCCAGCAGCACCGACCAATCTTCATTTTGGTTGCCGAAAAAGGCCCGGTGAATATTACCAAGATTCTTATCGACAATTACCATCGCAGCACCTTGAAAAAAATCCTGCTGCGCAACAAAGTCTTCCAAAAACGCATCCGCTAAACTGAAGTCAGGGTAGTCCTCCGGTTCAAACACAGCAATCGTGGCTGGGATGTCGGTATCTGAGAACTCCAGGTCCCAGTATGCCACCCAAGCGGAAGGCGATTCAATCCGGCACGCTGGTGCCACCGAAAGATGCCCACAGGGGCCCTCCCAGCGAACAAAGCGCCACCCAGGCTTAGGGACGGCCTGGTAATTGACAAAGTAGTCCCCCGTTGCGGTATTTTCGGTACATGCCGTATCACCAGCCTGAAACTGCACCAGAGTACATCCGTGTACGGAGCCATTTAGATCAACAATATCTCCCTCGCCTACAATTATCAGAGGGTGTTTACAGGCTTGAAGCAACACTAGTATAGCTACGCTCGTAAAGAGACGCATATGGAATCCTTGATGAATTTATCCAACTTTGGTTGAAGAGAGTTACTATTTGACATCACAATATATTCTTTATACGAAGAGGTAAAGCTGCCACGAACGAACCAGCTGTAGCCTGCTTTTTATAGTAGATTGCAGCTGGTGAGAGTATCAGTCCTTCCATTACTCTTATTACAACGCGCATTCGATGTGCTGAGGAAAATGAATTCCATGACAACAGTACGCCTAGTGCGGTGAGTGAGATGACGCCCAATTCGAAAAAGCAGCACTTATTCCTGAGACTCGAAACTGAGAAAAAGACTCAGGCATTATGGCACCCTCGCCAACCCGAAAAGGTAACCCCACTAATGGAGCGCATGTTGCGCGCGGATTACATGGATCCACAGCGTACCAGTGCGAGGGAAGCACGGCGGCTAGCTAAACTGCTCAACTATGCAATTCAGCAAGTACCCTTTTACCGCAACCACCATCAGTGGGCTGCCGCCGACCTTGTGACAGAACAATCCGGGAAGGAACTCCTCGAGCAACTACCCGAGTACTTGATTACCTATCCACCATCGCTCGAAGCATTGGTCTATGCCGCCCAGGGTCTGCCCGTAGATTCCCTCCGCGCCTTGCGCGTAATTGGAGCAACACTGACACCAGGAATGCGCCACCGAATCGAGTCAGCGACAGGCATTACGGTCCAGGAAAACTATGGCCTGAACGAAATTGGACTGATAGCCAATCGCGATCCGCCTGTAACGGCTGCTCGGAAACTGTGACAATCTCACCTTGCGAAATACCCAAGTGCCGGATTGCATCCAAACCCATTTCAGAGTCGATAACCCGCCCATGGTTGATCACCAATGAATAATCTTCTGCGTAGAGCGGCGCACTAGCAAGAACGCCAATAATAAATAAAGCCCTTATTAATAAAAGAGACATACCTCGTCGTAGCATCTTGCTAGTCATAAGAACCCTGCCCTCAAAAGCTTTCTATTAAGCTTGGCCCTGTTATGCCTTTTATTTGTGAGCAATAGGTTTATCCGTAAAGAGATAATCTTTCAACTCTTTATTAAAACGAGGGTCTTTTCTCCTAATCCATTCAAGCACCATTGCAGCATGTTCTTTTTCTTCATCTCGATTATGAGCAAGGATTGCTTTTAACTCTTCGTCTTTACAGGCGTCTACCCGTTGATTGTACCAATCGACTGCTTCGAGCTCTTCCATCAGCGATGTAATGGCTCTATGCATATCTCTTGTTTCGTTTGTGAGCTCTTCGATCGGTTCGTGATAGCCTTCATTTGACATAATTATTTCTCAGTAGATGGATGGTTAAATTTGTATAACGCCTTAAGAAGATGTCCGGTAACCGTGTGATCCTAACACGAACATTGTTTTGACTTGTTCGGAGCTGCACACAACGGACATTAACTAGCTTTTAATGCTGCCGTAGTTCATATGCATGGCTATAACGGGCAATTTTGCCTGTATGCAGTTTGGTACCGCTCTCTAGCTCGGGTCCTCTTAGCGTCACATCAATCATTGCCTGCCCGATTTGCGTTGCCCGCACGGCTGCCCCGACCGGTTTGAAAAACCAATAAATAAGATCTTGGCCAATATGCGCCTCCTCTTTAGTCGGCCCTATGTAGTCAGGCCGATAGGCAATAATACGAAGATTTTTCCCTTCGGCAAATGCAATTAGCGAATCTTCAGCGCGCAATTTCTCGCGTGCCCACATAGCGGTGGACTCGCCCGAGATGTCGCTGGAACTGATATAGTGAAATGACATGTTGGATTTTGTGCTGACACCGGTCCAGGCTTCGACAAATCGCATTGGGAAATCAACGTGAATCATGCTGTAGGTCTTTTCATCGACTCCCAATGAGCTAACCCCTATTGCCCAGAAAACAGCATCTACCTGCTGTATTTTCTTAAGTACCGCCGAGTAATCGAGATAGTCCCGGTGAAGTGTCACCTGTACCTTACCTGAGGCGATACCCTCTTCGATCCGCGGCGTCTCGCGCCGAGTGATGACATGAATCGTTCCAATGTCCGCAGATGCCAGCGCAGCTTGTAATATGCCGTCTCCCGCGGTACCGCTGGCACCAAAAATTACAATGCTTAAAGGAATGGCGGGCGATTCGGCTAGTTCCATGACCGGAACATCGCGTTGTGACAACACCACCGCCCCGGTGACGTAGAACAGCACAAAGAGCAACAGTGGTGTTAGAAGAACGGTTTTAAGGCGGGGAGGTTTCATTTACGAATTGTACTATAGGCAAAGCTGAAGGCTGAGAGTATTTTCTCTTTTGATCAGCCGATAAAGAACTCAAATTATATTATATTATTTTTGCTTTGCCTCATATTCTTGAGATTATCTGGAACTGGGCTTCCCAGTGAATCGACTCCAGCTTGCTAGACACCTTTAGCTGATAGCTTAGACAGTGCCTGGTGCCATTAGTGGATTGTTGATTAAATCTGCACTTTGAATCGCCCCGGCTTTACCGGAGACTCCATTTCTTGAGAGGATGGAGTTATGTACAAGTCAATAAGGGATGCCCCGGAAGTCCGGGAACGAGCGGTGCGGATGGTTTTGGAGCACCAACAAGAGTATTCGTCTCAATGGTCGGCCATTGGCTCAATCGCCAGCAAGATTGGTTGTACGCCAGAGACATTGCGTAAATGGGTACGGCGATCTGAGAGCGATCAAGGGCCACCTGGGGGAGTCACCACAGTGGACCGAGACAAGTTCAAGCCTTTGGAGCGTGAAAACCGCGAGCTGAAGCGGATCCGAATAGGCTGCCGCCACGTGTCCACCGAGACCAGGCTTTGTCTGAAGAGATCCAGCGGATATGGAACGAGAACTTCCAAGTCTATGATGCCCGCAAAGTCTGGCGCCAACTCCACAGGGAGGACATGGAAGTGGCGCGCTGCACGGTGGAACGGCTGATGAAACGCCTTGGAATACAGAGTGCGGTGCGTGGTCGAGCTTGCCGGACTACCTTCGGGGATGTTGCCCTTAACCGGCCAGCAGACCCGGTGAACCGTCAATTTACGGCAATCCGACCAAACCAACTGTGGGTGGCTGACATCACCTACGTCGCCACTTGGGCTGGATTCGTTTATGTCGCCTTCATTGTTGACGTTTTTGCTCGACAGATTGTGGGCTGGCGAGTTGCAAGGACATTACATACCGAACTGGTGTTGGGTGCGCTGGAGCAGGCGCTGTGGTCCACAACGGGAACAGAGGGCGTTATCCATCACAGTGATCGAGGCTGCCAGTATCTGTCAATTCGGTATACGGAACGATTGGCTGAGGCCGGTTTGGAATCATCAGTTGGCAGTGTGGATGATTCCTACGACAACGCCCTGGCGGAGACTATTAACGGCCTGTACAAAACCGAGGTCATTCGTCGCCGTGGACCCTGGCGTAATATGGATGCCGCTGAATACGCGACTCTGGAATGGGTCGATTGGTTCAATCACCGTCGGCTACTGAAGCCCATCGGCGACATTCCACCGGCAGAGTTGGAAATGGCATATTATCGCCAACTAGAAGAGTCAGCTGAAGCAGCATGACTCAAACAAAAGAGTCTCCGGAAAACCCGGGGCGATTCAATATGCCAAAAGGCGACGGTCGTTAACCTTGGTCTCATTCACGGAACAGGCGCAGCTTGTGGAACTGAGTGCAGTGGCTGCTTAGGCTCTAATCTTAAGAATCGTACAGCGTTATCGTAGAAAATTTCTATCTTCTCTGCCGCCGTCAGAAAGTCCATGCTGTTCAATAGTTGATTGCATGCTCGATCGCATCGGGCCACCACATCTGGTCTGACCCAAACATAACCCTATTGAGGTAGCTTGCCTGTTTTGCATTACGCAAAAATTCTTCGGCATAACGTTGAGCAAGGAGCGCTATCATTTAAACCAAATATATGTAGGCACAAAAAAATACTACATGCCAATGCTGCCTGTAAGTTCTGCAAGTGGTTTAAATATTTAGTAATAAGTCTGACTCCCACGTATGGGACGTGGAATCACTCTATGCGTTCATCACTCATCAGTACATAAAATA
>JBLHKV010000148.1:0-9694 GCA_047618115.1 Halieaceae bacterium
ATCGGCGAACACCTGTATCTCAACGTGGCGGGGTCGAATGATGGCTCTTTCAAGTATCAGCTCTCCGGAGCCGAAGGCCGACTCGGCCTCGGCACGGGCCAGCTTGATAGCGTTGGCCAGTTCATTGAAACTGTGCACCAGGCGCATTCCGCGACCCCCACCTCCGGCGGCAGCCTTAACCATGAGTGGTAGGCCAATACCATCAGCTTCCAGGAGCAAGGTCTCGTCGCGCTGATCTACTCCCTGATAGCCGGGCACGCAGGGGACCTCGGCGGCGAGCATGCGGCGTTTGGATTCCGCTTTGTTACCCATAACGTTGATGGCTTCAACGCCGGGTCCGATAAACACCAGCCCGGCATCTTCGCAGGCCTGGGCAAAGTCCGCATTCTCACTTAAAAACCCATAGCCCGGATGGATGGCTTCAGCGCCACTGGATCTGGCTGCGTCGAGAATTTTTTCCGCCACCAGGTAAGATTCATTTACCGGGCTGGCTCCGATATGAACCGACTCGTCGGCCATTTTTACGTGGGGAGCTGTGGCGTCGGCGTCAGAATAAACTGCTACCGTTCTGTAACCAAGTGCTTTGGCAGTACGTATTACACGGCAGGCAATTTCCCCACGGTTGGCAATCAATATGCTAGTAAATTTGCTCATTCGCTGGCCCACCGTGGTTTCCGCTTTTCAATAAAGGCCGCGACACCCTCTCTACCTTCTTCACTCGTCATACAGGCTGCGAAACCCTCTGAGGCAAAGTCGAGCGCTTCGGATCTCGGGCGGCGGGTAGTTTCAAAAATAATGTTTTTTGTCACTGCGTTGGCGCCGGGAGCGCAAGCTGAAATTTGATCTAGCACTTGTTCACATTTGGCCTCGAGATCGGCTGCATCCTCAGCCAGGATATGCCCGATCCCAAACTTAACGGCATCCTCGCCTTTGAAGCGGGCGCCTGTCAGCATCAGACGTCGCGCCTGCGTCAGGCCCACCCGCTCAGTGACGAATGGCGCTATCTGCGCTGGAGGAATTCCGAGACTGGTTTCGCTCAGACGGAACTTGGCTCCACGCTCGACGATAGTAATATCGCCGACACACGTCAGGCCCAGACCTCCGCCAATCGCAGCGCCCTCAACTAATACGATGACGACCTGCGGCTGCTCATTGATCGCGATCAATACGTCGCCAAAACTACGGTTGCCGCGCGCGATTTCAGCAGCGCTTATCGTCTCGCCCTGCAGGCCAGACTTGAATCCCTTGATATCTCCTCCGGCGCAAAATACACCACCCTTGCCGCGCAGAACAATCGTGCGAACGCTGCGGTCATCGCGAACGGCATCGAGAACCGCCATCAGTTCCCCCGTCATTTCGGCGGTCAGCGCATTTTTGGCCTCGGGTCGATTTAACCAGATCCTCAGCACACTTCCGGATCGTTCTACTATTAAATCTGTTGTCTCGGGGAGGTCTGTCATAGTTTAGTTTCCATGCATGCGGTGCTAGAAGCGCGCGATACCAAAGCTGTTGGGACGCACAATTCGGTGTCGGGTTTCCCAAACTGTCTGAAGTAAAAAGCCCAATAGGTTGCGGGTTTGGCGCGGGTCGATCATGCCGTCATCCAGAAAGTGTCCGGAGGTGTAAAAGGCGCTGGACTGGCTGTCGAAGTGGTTGGCCAGAAATGCTTCCTGCCCCTTAAGAGCCTCCTCGTCGACATCTACTCCTGTCGCAGCTGCTTTACCTCGAGCAACCATGGACATGGTCTTAGCCGCTTGTTCGCCCCCCATAACGCCCATGTAGGCATTGGGGAAGGTGTAGAGAAAATCCGGATCGTAGCCGCGACCACACATGCCGTAGTTTCCCGCACCAAAACTGGCTCCTGTCATTAGCGTAATTCGAGGGACCTCCAAGTTTCTCACCGCCTGGATCATTTTAGATCCGTGTTTGATCATGCCTGCCTGTTCTGAGCGGGTGCCCACGATATAACCGGTGGTGTTTTGCATGAATACAATCGGGATATTGGCCTGGTCGCACAGTTGTAAGAACTGCGCCGCTTTATTTGCACCTGCGGGGTCGATCGGACCATTGTTGCCGACAATGCCGCAGGCCTGACCAAATACTTCAGCCTGCAGGCATACCGTGGATACGCCAAAGCGTGGCTTGAAGTCCAGAAAGTCTGAGCCGTCGACGACTCTGGCGACTAACTCTCGCATATCGTAGGGGTTTCGGTAGTCGGTAGGGATGACCCCGGCGAGTTCATCGGGGTCGTAGGCTGGTTCTTTAAAGCTCTTTTGCTTAATGGGCGAGCAGTTATCGTTCCACTGTAAGCGGTGTATTAATTCTCGTGTTACCAAAATGGCGTGGCCGTCACTATCTGCCAGATATTCTACCAACCCGGAGGTGCCGGCGTGCATTTCAGCGCCGCCGAGCTCTTCCTCGGTAGCGATTTCTCCCGTCGCCGCTTTCAACAGCGGCGGACCGGCGAGAAAGGCGCGGCCATTGTCTTTAACGGCAACCACGTAATCGCTGAGCCCTGGCATGTACGCACCACCAGCGGTTGATGAGCCGTGAAGAATTGAAACAACGGGTATGCCCGCCTTACTTAGCTTCGCGAGGTTACCGAATAACGAACCCCCTGCACTGAAGCCCTCGACGGTATAGTTCAGCAGGTCTCCGCCCGCGCTTTCCACCAGGTGAACAAAAGGCAACTTTTGCTCAAGCGCTATTTCTTCGGCGCGCCCCACCCGATAGCCTGTCGCAGCGGTTAGTGAACCCGCCTGGATACCGCTATCGTCGACTACGACTACACAGCGAACCCCCGAGATGTAGCCGATACCGGTTATGACGGTAGAGCCCGGCAAGGATTTTTCAGGATCTGGTGTGTCGACGAGGTAGCCTGCGAGATTGCCGATAGTGAGAAATGGCATGCCCGGGTCCAGTAATCGATTCAAGCGTTCTCTTGGCGTAAGTTGGCCGCGCGCTGTAAACCGGGCTTTGCGTTTCTCAGAAATAGTCGCGCCACGGCCATTCAATTCCTGAAGCTTTTCTACCAACTCCAGCATCTCGTTTCGGTTTCGGTTGTAGCCTGCCGAACTGGTATTAATTTTGGAGGCGAATACGCTCATAACAAACTCTCGGCAATACTGACGGGGACGGGAATGGGGCAGGTCAGCAACAGCTGTGCATAGCCTTTACCTTGGTTGTCGTTGCGAAGACTAGCGATGCCACCACCACCCAGAACTTTGTGCAGCAGGAAATTTATAGCGAGAGAACCGGGTAGGAGAAAACGCTCGACGCTATCTTTGTCGGGGGTCTCCAGGAAGTGAGCAAAACGCTCAATAACGAGCTCAGTAGTCAGTGCATCTACGATGTAGGGGAGATAGTTGGGCTGTCGTGCGATGATCCCGATGTTTGCCTTGTCACCCTTGTCGCCACTTCGTCCTATCGCAAGCTTGATCAGCGGCACTTCAATAAGGTCGCCGGAATCTTGCGAAGACGGCCACAGAGGTCTAACGATTTGCAGGGAATCGAATGCCGCGCAAGGAGTCTTCTCGCATAGAATGAGTTCGCCGCCGTTATCAATTGTGACGGCCACCGTGCTTTTGTCGAGGGCAAAGGAAAACAGTCGGACGACGGGTGATGGTCGAGGTCGTCCTCCCTGGAAGCCTGAAAGCCCGGGCGGCGTCGCCAGTCCCAGTCCGACCGCCTCCTTGAGCATGATCCCGATCCCGATCGCCTCCGGGTGTTTTGCGGCGATTTTCATAGCGACTTCGCGGCAATTCTTAACTGCGGAAAATGCACCGAACTGACTTTCCGCACCGATCATTTCGATGCTGGTTTCACTGAAATCAGCTAATCCATGAGCCTTAAAGGTGTTGCGAGATGCTTTAAATATAGCCTCACCCAGGGCGCGCGCCTTTTTTGCGGCGTCGACGCCGTAAAAGGTCATATACGTGCCTCCGCGAAACTGATCTGCATAGGTCACCGACACTTTATAGGTGTCGGGAGCGGATTTACCTGTAGCACCAATAACCCTGACTCTGTCCGTATCGGTCTGTACCAGGGTGACAGTCGAAAAGTCACAAACGACGTCCGGTAGGATGTAGGCCTGCGGGTCGCCTATTTCATACAGCATTTGCTCCGCTACAGTGCCGGTTGTGACCAGCCCTCCGGTGTTGGCAGGTTTTGTACAGGTGAAAACACCGTCGGAGTCGATCTCAGCGATGGGGTAGCCAATATCCTCCATGCCTTTGACCTGCTCCCAATCGGTGAAGTTACCGCCAGTCGCCTGGGGGCCACACTCTAGAATGTGACCCGCAAGGGAGCCCATTGCTAGGAAATTCAGGTCCTGTGGCTGCCAGCCAAATGCGTGGATACAAGCTCCCAACGTAACTGCGCTATCGACGCAACGGCCCGTTATTACAATATCTGCGCCGAGGTCGAGAGCGCGGGCGATAGGAAAGGCGCCAAGGTAGGCGTTAATACTTTGAATTTTTGCTGTATCCGGAAAGCTCTCTTCGGAGAACATTTCCGTGATGCCCTGACCCGACAGCGAATCACCGCGATCCATCAGGTCATCGCCACTGATGCAAGCCACACTCAATTCGAGACCCTGTTCGGCGATAAGCTCACGCAGAGCCTGAGCGCAGGCCTGAGGATTGACACCCCCGGCGTTTGAGATTATTCGAACTTTCTGCCGGGAAATTTCCTTTAGGTTGGGGAGCATGGCCGCGGTTACAAAATCCAGTGCATAGCCTTTACTGGCATCCTTCGCGCGTGCTCTGGCCATAA
Source organism: Halieaceae bacterium (assembly GCA_047618115.1). GTDB lineage: Bacteria > Pseudomonadota > Gammaproteobacteria > Pseudomonadales > Halieaceae > CALJGI01. The sequence continues at coordinate 4,774 of JBLHKV010000148.1, forward strand.
TGGACATAGTAATTTCAGCGAGGTAGTCGTAGACGATAAAGGCCAAATCTTCGCCGGACAGAAGTTGCGGAGTTGCGCGTGCCGCATCACCCCAAAAACCGCTTGCCCCGCCAATTCGTAGAAGATTGTTTGTCATGCTGTTGTTCCACTTTTCTGTGACGCTGTGATACTACTCGCTGAGTTAGGTCCGATCTTTGGATACGGTGCCAGCGGCATGACAGAATGTGCCAAATACACTTTTGGCACTCAATCGGTTTACCACCATGGATAAAAATCGGGCATGTCTTTGGAGACAGTATCGGTGAACTGTGCTGGACGTTTTTCCAGAAATGCTTGGATACCCTCATTTCCACCAATTTGACTGGTATAGAAAACGGCGAGAGAGTCTACTTTGTGAGCTTCAATCGGGTGTGATTGTGCGGAGTTTCGATACATCATCTGCCGGGTGAGGGCTATGGCCACTGGGCTGCGCTGGGCAATAATACCGGCAATTCTATAGGCTTCATCCAACAGCTCGTCAGCGGCTAATACTGCCTTTACGAAGCCGGCTTCCTTTGCAGCTGTGGCGGACAATATCTCGCCGGTATAACTCCACTCCAGTGCTTGTGATATACCGACAATTCTGGGTAAAAACCAGCTCGAACAAGCTTCAGGAACAATTCCTATCTTATTGAAAACAAAACCTATTTTTGCATGTACTGAGGCCAGTCGAATATCCATAGCGCAGGTCATTGTCGCGCCTATCCCGACCGCAGCGCCATTGATTGCCGCAATTACCGGCTTGTTACATTCATAGATCGCCAGGGTGAGTAATCCGCCGGTGTCACGAACCTCCCGAATAAAGTCAGGATCATCTATTTTGTTCTCCATATCAGCCATGCTCGGTTGCGCTGAATCGCTAAGACCGAAGGTATTGCCGGAGGCGGAGAGGTCCATACCGGCACAAAAAGCTCGACCGCTGCCCGTCACCACGATTGCGCTAATGGCGTCGTCGGCGCTGGCCCGAATAAATGCGTCTCTTAATTCACCCGCCATTTCGACGCTAAAGGCATTCAATTGCTCTGGACGATCAATGGTAATGGTGAGAATTTTGTCGCTGATCTCGTATTTTATGGTGTTGTAGCTCATGCGCTGTCCTTTGAATGTTCGAGCGTGAAAGGGTTGGTCGGGGCTATTAGCGATTACGGCCAAGTTTTTCGTGGGCGTCTACCCAATCGCTTTTACGGGTTTCTTTGTCCACGCGAGTGGCTGCTACCAGAGAAATTTCACCGGCCAGCACTGTAGCGGCTGCAATCTCGGCGAGCCGGTGCGCTTTGCCGGGCCCAAAGCAATCCATAATTTCCAGGCACTCGCGCTGGGTTGACAACGCAGTGCCACCTCCATAAGTCGCGACGATAATGGAGGGTAGGGTGATGGAATAGTACAGATCACCTGAGCTGGTGATCTGGTTGTAGACCGTGCACTGATTTGATTCGCCAATATTGGCAGCATCCTGGCCAGTGGCGATATAAAGCGCAGCCAAACCGTTGGCCGGATGGGCCGCATTGTTCGACGCTCCAGAGATCTGTGCCGACAATGTACTGATTGTATAGCCAAACTGAAGCTGCCAAGGCGAGATTCGCAAGTGTGATTGCAGCACGTCTGCTGGGATGGTGATTTCTGCGGTAACCCGCTTGCCGCGGTTTTTCAATCCATTGACGTAGGATGTTTTCTTTTCGGTATCGAAATTTGCCGACAGCATGTAATTGCGCAAAGTTGGGTATTGGGCGCGAATCCATTCACAGGCGGCGAAGGTCGCTTTGCTGGTCATATTCTGACCTGCGGCGTCACCTGTGGTGAAGTTAAACCGGGTCAGGACAAAATTATGCTGTATGTACTGCTCGATCTCGATCAGCTTTCCTATCGAGGTAGTTGCCTCTGCAACCGCCTTTATCGCGACAAAGTTCTCGGTTAACCACAGTCCAAAGTCTCTGGCTTCACGTCCATCTCGAAATAGAAAAGCCGGTGCTCGTTGCATCGCCTCGCCAACCACGGTTGTTTTCACACCGCCGCAGGCGCGTATTACTTTCATTCCCCGGTTATAGCTTGCCAGCAGAGTTCCCTCAACCGTTGCCATGGGGACATAGTATTCGCCCTGAGCGTGCTCACCGTCTATCAATAGAGGGCCAGCGAGACCTATAGGTATTTGTGCGACACCAAACAGGTTTTCTATATTTCCCGCCATACTGGCCGGATCGAAGGAGAATCGCTTGCTATGCTCGAGTCTGGCTGGAGTATTCTGCTCAATGAAGTCCTGGCGTTCAGCGATAATTTTGGTGCTGTAATCGTCTTCCCGCGAACGGGGGATACGCTTGCTCATAGTGATAACTCCTGAATGTAATACGCGTTACGGCGCAAATGTACCGATATTAGCCGAGGTTTTTGACGGCGATACTAGCGCCATGTATGCCAGCGGCGTCGTCGGACGCCAAAAAGCAGATTGTGTCTGCCAGCTGTTGGGGGCTGACCCACTCACTCCAATTTGCATCGGGCATAGCGCCGCGGTTTTGCGGGGTATCGATTACGCCCGGCAACACGCAATTCACATTGATTCCGTGGCTCTTGAGTTCCTCGGCCAGACACTCGGTACTGCGTATAACCGCACTTTTTGCGGCTATGTAGGGAGCCATGAGCGCGCTGCCTTGCAGCGCACCGGCGGCGCCGATGTTAATTATTTTACCGTAACGTCGTTCGATCATACCGGGCGTTACGCTGCGAACCCCGTTTAACATGGTGCGCACATTGATATTGAACATGGCTGACCAGTCATCGTCCGTGGTTTTATGCACCGCGGTGCCCATAGCGAAGCCGCCGGCGGCGTTGACAAGTGCATCGACGGGGCCAAGGCTGGCGAAACATGCAGCGCTAGACTCCTGATCAAACAGGTTAATCTCATGGCAGCTAGTGCGCTCGGGGAACAGTCTTGCAATATCGTCGCCGAAGGCAATATCGAGGAGTCTTACCGTAGCACCTTGAGAGAGTGCTGTGCTGACGATAGCGCGCCCCAGGTTGCCGTTGGCACCGGTGACAGCAATAAGTTTATCTTTTAGTTTCATAGTGAAGCGCTCCTGCGCCATTGGCTTTGCGGCCGAGAAGTCTAACAGAAATGCGGGTGGTATCTGACTTGGTCAGAAAGGAATTAGGAGAATGCGTGCTCTGCTAGTTGTCGATAACAATGGTCCAGACGCTTCGCCAGTGCGTCGTGCTCGCCCTCCAGCGATATTTCACGTTGCTGGAACGGCGCAAAACCGGTCGACTGCTCAACAGACTGATACCAGTGCGATGCCCAGACGCCATCGGATGGCCTCCTGCCTGGAGGCCACGCAAACATATGATCGGCGAAGCGAGGGATGCCGATCTTGTCGCAGAGTTTGGCCAGCAGTAATTGAGGGTTTTTCAATACATCGTTCGAATCTATAACCAGCGGCATGCGTCCAGTTATCTCGGTGAGTTGAGTAAATAGTTCGAGTTGGCGTTCTATGCCAATATCATCCGATTCAACGCTGGGCATCTTGTTCAAATAAGATGCTATTACCGAAGCGGGTTCGCGTATTAGAAAGCAATGTTGAAAGTCTTTGCTCCAGGTTAGATCGGTACCCTTGGGCATGTGGTGTGTCATGTGTTTTTGATACTGCAATTCGCAACCGGGATCACTGTTTTGAAGCTGCTTAATCACTGCTTCGCGCGAGTGGCTCATGGTTTCCAGAATCGCTTCTCGACACGGGTGAGTTAGTCCCGTTTCATACAGGTAGCAGGCGTAGAAAGGTTCGTCGACGACGTTACAGTCAGGTCGGTTCTCCCAGCTGCGCATCATGGCCGTGGAAATGTTTCGCGGCCCTGACCACATCGCGATTCTAGTGGTCATCAGGGGCTGCATTCCCGTTCTATCATTTGAATATATAACTGCTGTAATTTTTGCGTTACCGGCCCTCGTTTCCCATCGCCAATTTCGCGTCCATCAATGTCCTTCACCGGGGTAAGGCCGGCAAAAGTGCCTGTCACAAAAGACTCCTCAGCGCCGTACGCTTGCATGACGGAAAAGTTTTTCTCAAAGACTGGAATGCCATTTTTCTTACACAAATTAATAACATTACGTCGGGTTATACCGTCCAGGCAGTAGTCGCCACTGGATGTCCAAACCTCACCATCTCGAACGATAAAAAAATGGGTCGAATTGCAGGTAGCGACGTGCCCGTGAGGATCGAGCATCAAGGCCTCGTCGTAGCCGGCTTTCGATGCCTGAATACAGCCAAAGATACAGTTTAATTTTGAGTGGCTGTTGATTCTTGGGTCCTGTACATCGGCATAGCCACGCCGAACGTAGACGGTATATAGCCTTATGCCTCGATGAGCAGAGTTTGGATCGGGTATTTTGTATTCGGGAATGATCACAATAGTCGGTCCGCCCACGGTAACGGCCGGATCTTGATAGGGTGTAGCCTTCATCCCGCGCGTTACCATCAGACGAATGTGAACGTCTTCGAACATTTTGTTGGCTGCCAGAGTGTCATATAGACGCTGTTGCAGGTGTTCTTTACTTATTTGAAGGTCGAGGTCCAGCGCCTTTGCGCCCTCCCAAAGTCGCTTCAAGTGTTGTTGTAGAAAGGGAATAGAGCCGTGGTGTGCCCTGAGGCCTTCCCAGATGCCGTCGCCCAGAATAAAACCACTATCAAAAACCGACACGACGGCTTTCTCGCGTGGGAAAAGCTCGCCATTAATATTGATCAGAATATTGTTGTTGCGTTCATCTGGTTGGTAACTATGACTGCTGCTATTCATTTTATTGCCCTGTTTTTTTATCATGGCACAGTAGTATGATGTGGCGGGAACAACAAGGAGTATGCGATGAAAAAGAAACTAGTAACACTGGCGTTGATAGGGG
>JBLHKV010000149.1:0-9638 GCA_047618115.1 Halieaceae bacterium
ACGCATCTTGCACGCTGCACCATCCGAGCTCAAACCCAGGTAGGCTTGTTACGGTGACGGGCTCATCGAGTAGCAGAGCATCTTCACTGTAGCTGTCGGGCTGGCTGGTAATTCCCGCGGTGGCGAGCAGCGATCGATAAGCCTCTCGACTATGGTGGGTGCGATTGACGCGCAGAAACATGGGCGGGTGAGCATTGTTGCTGCTCAGGATACTCTCGGCATCATCTGGCCAGTTGTTGTGAATGACGCGATACAGCCACTCGGGGTGGGAGTCGGCCGCGGCGGGCTCCAGCTGCGAGAGGAGCTCACCGGAGCGCCGCTGTAGCTGGCGCAACACACCATTTATAAGGGACTTCGCCCAGGGTTTACCTAACTGGGCGGCGCCCTCGACAGTTGTGGCCAGAGCGGCGTGATCGGCCACTCGCATATCTATTAATTGATGGCAACCCAACAGCAGGAGGGCGTGTATATCCCGGTCTTTGGTTTTCAAGGGGCGGTCTAGCAGTTGATCTAACAGGCCTTGATAGCGGTGCAGGCCGCGCAATGTGCCGTAACATAGGGCCTTGAGTAGTCCGACATCTCTGGCGGAAACCGTTTCCAGAGCCGGATCGAGCGCCGCATCCAGGGACTGGCCGTCCGCAATGACACTCGCAATGACTTTTGCGGCTGAGGCGCGCACTCCGAGACTAACCATTGGACCCAAACACCTTACCTATAACCAAAGAACCGCTCCGGGCATTCATAAATTCTCCGACAGCCAGGGATCGACCGCCTGGAAATTGTGCGTGTGAGATACTCAAAAGACCGTTACCACAAGCTATCTCTAATTGTTTCTTGTTCGCCGTGACGATTTCCCCGGGCTGCGCGGCGTGGCTTGTCTGCAAGGCCTCGGCCCGCCACACTTTCACTCGCTCACCCTCGATGTATGTATAGCTGATTGGAAAGGGGTTGAATGCTCTTACCTTGCGCGCCACTGTGTCGGCGTCTTCCGGCCAGTTGATCAGCGCCTCTGCTTTCTCAATCTTGGCGGCGTAGCAGGTCGTCGTCTCGTCCTGGGGCCGGGCTTGTGCGGTTCCGGCCTCAAGCTGTTGCAGGGTGTCGATCAGGGCGTCTGGGCCCAGCGCGGCCATCTTTGCCAGCAGAGAGGCACTGCTATCGTCCGGGGCGATTCGGCAAGAGACTTCGGATAAGACGGCGCCGGTATCCAGCCCGACATCCATTTGCATGATGGTAACACCGGATTCGCTGTCGCCGGCCTCGATGGCGCGTTGCACCGGAGCAGCTCCCCGCCAGCGCGGGAGCAACGAAGCGTGGACATTGATGCAGCCTAGCCGAGGCGTGTCCAGAACGGCCTCCGGCAACAGCAGCCCATATGCCACCACGACCATGATGTCGGCATGCAGTTGCTCCAGCTCGGCCCGGGCGGCCTCGTCTCGCAGGCTGACGGGCTGGTACACCTCAAGAGAAAGCGACTTGGCGAGTTGCTTAACTGGGCTGGCCGACAATTTTTTACCGCGCCCAGCGCGTCGGTCGGGCTGGGTATACACGCCAACAATCTGGTGGTCGGGCCGCTGTGATAGCGCTTGCAGGTGGATCGCGGCGAATGCGGGGGTGCCCGCGAAGACGATGCGCATGGTCTGGTCAGTCCCGCTGTCGCTGTTGTTTCTCTAATTTTTTGCGGATTCGTTGTCTCTTTAGCGGTGACAGGTAGTCGACAAAAAGTTTGCCGTCGAGGTGATCGACTTCGTGCTGAATGCAAACGGCGAGAAGGCCTTCGGGTTCAATAGTGAATGGTTCGCCCGACAGGTCCTGGGCTTCAACTTTTACTGCGCGAGGACGGGAGACGGTTTCATAGTAGCCGGGAACAGAAAGGCACCCCTCGTCGTATGCGTTGTGCTCGGGGTCGAGTATTTCGATAATGGGGTTTATAAAGACCAGCGGTGCAGATTTATCTTCGGATGTGTCTATAACCACAATCCGACGATGATCATCGATCTGTGGTGCCGCCAGACCTATCCCGGGGGCCGCGTACATAGTTTCAAGCATATCTGAAACTAATGCCTTCAGCCCTGCGTCGAATGACCCTACCAATTTCGCCTTGGTTCTTAGGCGGGGATCGGGAAACTCCAATATTTCCAAAATTGCCATGTTTTGCTTCTGTAACCTCTAGTGCCTGAACAAAAAGAGCTGGTAAGATAATGAAATAAATAACGAAAATATTATTTTTAGCTGTGCTAACTTGGCCTATAGTATACAGGTACCCTATCGATTATGTCCTGATTGGGGTCTTAAGCAGTCTACTCAGGCCGTGTTTACGGAAATGTGGGAGAGCAACCAATGAAAAAAATACTCCTAGTCGCCGCTCTGACGCTGTTTGCCGCGAGAGTGACGTTCGTGGTTGCAGATGAGTTAGCGTTAAAACCAAATCATCCCACGGTCTATATAGTCAAGAAAGGGGACACTTTGTGGCATATCTCCGGAAAATTTCTTGAAAAGCCCTGGAACTGGCCCGATTTGTGGAGCTACAACCAGCAGGTGTACAACCCTCACTTGATCTATCCAGGCGACGAATTACATTTGGTGTATATCGATGGTCAGCCACGGCTGGTGCGCAATCAAGCTGGCGTGTCCGGGGGTACGGTCAAACTGACCCCAGCCGCTCGAATTAGCAAGATTAAGTCGGCGATTACGGCTATTCCCATGGATCAGATCAGACCATTTTTACGTAGTCACCGCGTGGTAGATGCCGCTGACCTAAGTGGCGCGCCCTATGTGCTTGCCGGCGCCAACAGACGTCTTTTAAGCGGTGCTGGAGATCAGTTTTACGCCCGCGGCGGCTTCGACCCTGCGGAAAAAGCGCTTGGGATCTATCGAGGGGGTGAGACCTACGTCGATCCGGTGACTGCAGAAGTGCTAGGGTTACAGGCGTCCGATATCGGTAGTGCCCGGTTGGAGGAGCTCAGTGGTGACCTCGCTACCATGGAGGTTACGCGGATGGTGGAAGAGATCCGCAATGGAGATCGTCTGATCCGTGACGAGGATCGTGTCGTCACGGCTGCATTTATCCCCAGGTCCCCCGAGCAACAAATCGAGGGGTTCATGATTGCCGTTGAGGGTGGCGTTAGCCAAATAGGGCCTCTCGATATTGTCGCCATCAATAAAGGAAAGCGAGAGGGCATGATGGAGGGCGATATATTGGCTGTCTACCGCACCGGCGAGGTCGTCGAGGACAAGTTTCAGTTAGACATGGTGCAGATGCCCGATATTCGTAGTGGCTTGCTGATGGTTTTTCGTACGTTCGAGAAGGTGAGTTACGGAATTATTTTACGAAGTGATCGCCCTTTGGAGGTGATGGACAAAATTCGTAACCCCTGAGTCATCGAAGAGATTGAAATGAAACCCGCAAAAAGGAGTTTTGTGGGTATGAATAATCAAGGAAGATTATGTATTCAGAAAATTCGCGAGCGTGGCTCGCGCTCACCAAACTGCCTCGACTTGGCCCCGGCGCCGCTCTCCACCTGCTGGAACGGTTTAAAACCCCTATAGAACTACTGTCCTCGTCGGTCACAGACTGGGGGCTCGCTGCTGTGCCAGAGGACCTGGCCCGCGCTGTGTCGGGCTGGCAGGCAGGAAGCAGTCGAGACCCCATCGTGGATTTTGTCGGAAAGCAGCTGCACCAATTGTGTGCTGCCGACGACAATTTGGTGTGTTGGTCTGACCCGGAATATCCAGAGCCGCTTCGGCAAATTCCCGATCCGCCTCTGGTGATTTTTGTGAAGGGCGATGTCAACGTCCTAAAGGAGTCTCAGCTGGCTGTGGTTGGTAGTCGCAAGGCTACAGCCGCAGGGCTCCGTACTGCCAAGGCGCTGGCTGGAGATGCCGCCAACGCGGGCTTGATTGTTACCAGCGGGCTAGCGTATGGCATCGACGCGGCCGCTCATCGAGGAGCCCTAGCGGTGGGTGGAGCAAGCATTGCGGTGATAGCCAATGGCCTGGATGTTTGTTACCCCAGGGCACATGCCAGCCTCGCCTCGGAGTTGGTTGGTCGCGGCGCACTGATTAGTGAATATCCCTACGGCAGTCGACCACATAGAGGGGCTTTCCCTCGGCGAAATCGTATTATCAGTGGTCTCAGTCAAGGCGTTCTAGTTGTGGAGGCAGGGCTTCCCAGTGGCTCGCTTATTACTGCCCAACTTGCGGCAGAGCAGGGTCGGGATGTCTTCGCGGTCCCCGGCTCTATTTATCAGCCAGGTAGCCGTGGTTGTCATCAGCTCCTAAGAGACGGAGCTATTCTCGTTGAAAGCTTTGCCGATATTGCCGAAGAGCTGGGCTACCTTCATTTGGCTATGTCGGAGGCGGACACCGAAAGCGTCGCACGAGTACCGAATACACGTAAAGCGAGGGTTCTGGGGGCACTGGGCTACGAGCCGTGTTCGCTTGATGAGTTAGTTGAGGTGCTCGCTATACCGACTGGAGAGTTGCTGGCTACGCTGTCTGAGCTGGAGTTAGATGGCTTAATTGAGCGGCAATCGGGGGGCTATCAGCGTGCCTAGGTAGCCTGGCGATCATATATAATGTTGGTGTGGCACTTGTCTTCGACTACTAACTTGGGTAGATTGCTCCGCCTTTCAATACACTAGGAGGCTAGATACCGTTGCCTCGGGAGACGTTAAAATGAGCGAGCAATTTGTTGCAGTGCTGATGGGATCTGACTCGGATTTGCCGGTTATGGAGTCGTGTTTTGCCGTCTTAAGGCTGCTGGATATACCCTTCGAGGCACGCATCACCTCGGCACACCGCACCCCGCGGGAGACTCACGAATATGTGATCGGCGCCGACCAGCGCGGTTGTGCCGTTTTTATCGCGGCCGCCGGTATGGCGGCACATCTCGCAGGCGCGGTGGCTGCAAACACGGTTAAGCCGGTTATAGGAATTCCTATAAACGCTTCTCTGGATGGCCTTGACGCCCTACTTTCCACGGTCCAGATGCCTGGCGGTATTCCTGTTGCCTGTGTTGCGATCGGTAAAGCGGGAGCCAAAAATGCGGCCTATCTTGCTGCCCAGATTCTCGCGATCGGCAATAGTGAGCTGGCCGGGCGGCTTCGCGAGGAGCGCGACTTAAACGCAGCGCAAATAGCTGCAAAAAACCAGGCCCTGCAGGACTCCCTGCAAGGCTGAGTTAACACTTGTGTCCTTTCGTTATGATCGGGCTGTGCGCCAGCTACTAGAGGGCGGCGTTATCGGCTATCCGACCGAGGCAGTGTGGGGGCTTGGCTGCGATCCCTGGAACGAGTCCGCCGTCTCCACATTGCTCTATCTCAAAAGCCGACCAGTGGAGAAAGGCTTGATTCTGATTGGCGCCGATGTGCAGCAGTTTGCCTGGCTTACCCACTCTCTTAGCACGGGCCAGCAGGCCAAACTCGAGTTGACCTGGCCGGGGCCGACGACCTGGCTGGTGCCTCACCACGGTCTCGTGCCAGCGTGGATATGCGGAGCCTTCGACACCGTTGCCATTAGGGTAAGCGCGCATCGCGGCGTGGCTGAGCTGTGTCGAAGCTGGGGTGGCCCGCTGGTATCTACCTCTGCAAATCCAGCCGGTTGCCAGCCGGCTACGGAGGCGTTTCAATGCCGCCGCTATTTCGGTAGTGAGCTCGACGAGATCTGTTCTGGCCGTGTGGGTTCAGCCCGCCGACCATCTCTCATTCGCGATCTGACGACAGATCAGATTATCAGGCACGGCTGAGCACAGAAGTATGGAGTCCACAAGATTCGATGCGTATAATAGCCGGCCAGTGCGCCTAGACCCACAGTTGTTATGAGTCCAGAAAGCATTTTTGAAGTAAAGACTTACTTACTCCAGCTGCAGCAGAACATATGTGATGCTCTTGCCGGCGAAGATGGCGGTGACGGCTTTGTTGAAGATCGCTGGGTACGCGACGGTGGAGGGGGAGGTCGCACCTGTGTGCTGGCAGGCGGCCCTCTTATTGAGAAAGGAGGTGTTAATTTCTCGCACGTCAGCGGAGCAGAGATGCCCGCCTCGGCCACAGCCGCAAGGCCCGAATTGGCGGGGTCTTCTTTTCAGGCTATGGGCGTGTCACTGGTCATTCATCCTAACAACCCCTATGTGCCCACCTCTCACGCCAACGTCCGTTTTTTTGTCGCCGAGAAGCCCGATGGAAGCTCGGTCTGGTGGTTTGGCGGAGGTTATGACCTAACGCCCTATTACGGTTTTCTGGAAGACTGTGTCCATTGGCATAGTGAGGCGCGCAGGGCTTGCGAGCCTTTCGGGCCCCAGGTCTATCCACGCTACAAGAAGTGGTGTGACGAGTATTTTTACTTGCGCCATCGCAGTGAGCAGCGGGGTATAGGCGGCCTGTTTTTTGACGATGTGAATGATGGAGGGTTCAGCAGTGACTTCGCCTTTATGCGCGCCGTGGGAGACTCCTATCTTTCCGCTTATCTGCCCATCGTGCAAAGGCGCCGTACTCTGGAGTATGGCGACAGGGAGCGTCAGTTTCAGCTCTACAGGCGAGGTCGATATGTGGAGTTCAACCTGGTATGGGATCGCGGTACTTTGTTTGGTCTGCAATCTAATGGCAGAACAGAGTCTATCTTGATGTCGATGCCACCCTTGGTTCGCTGGGACTATAACGCCCAGCCTGAAGCCGGAAGCGCTGAATCACAGCTTGACGCGTTCCTCAAGCCGCGAGACTGGCTTGCGGACGGTACGCTGGAGCAGGGCTTGACCTGCGAGGATGATAACTATGCCCGGAAGTGATCGTTATGCGGTGTTTGGAAATCCAGTCCGACACAGCAAGTCGCCGCAAATCCATGCTGAGTTCGCTGCTCAGTGTCAGCAGAAAATTCAATACCGGGCGGTCAAGGTTGCCGAGAATGGGTTCTCCCGAGCGGTAAAACACTTCTTTATGGAGGGTGGCAAGGGTCTAAATGTAACACTACCTTTTAAGGAAGAGGCTTTCGCTATTGCGGATGTCCTGTCGGATCGAGCTTGTCGGGCAGCGGCGGTAAATACGCTCTACCAGGATGAATCTGGGGTGCTGCGGGGAGACACCACCGACGGCGTGGGCCTGCTGCGCGACATGGTGGTAAATCTGGAATGGAAGGTTGCCGATCGGAAGGTGCTGATACTCGGTGCTGGAGGCGCGGTGCGCGGCGTTCTGGAGCCGCTGCTTAGCGAGGGGCCGGCGGGCCTGGTGATTGCTAACCGCACAGTTGAGAAGGCTCAATTACTCGTGGCTGAGTTTTCCGAATTGGGGATGGTTAGCGCTTGTGAGTACTCGGCATTGCAGGGCCAGAGCTTCGATATTATCGTTAATGGCACGAGCGCGAGTCTCCGCGGAGAGCTATTGCCGCTCCCCGACGGTTTGTTGAATGAACACGGCCGTTGTTACGACATGGTTTATGGTACAGAACCAACGGTATTTATGCGCTGGGCTGCCGAGCAGGCGGCTTGGGCTGTTAGCGACGGATTGGGAATGCTAGTGGAGCAGGCGGCGGAATCGTTCTACCTGTGGCGTGGAGTGCGCCCGGACACCGGTTCCGTTATTGCTCAGATGCGCACGCAGCTGCAGGGACAGGCCGCGTGAAGCGTCAGTTTATAGCGGGAGCGATTTGCCCCCGCTGCGCGGAATTGGACAAAATCGTTGTCGTCAGCGATGGACTGGCATCGTATCGGGAGTGTGTTCGCTGCGGGTTTCAGGATAACCGGCCAGAAGACGTTGGCAAAGAGTCTGTAGAGGTGTCAACCCGGGTTACTCGCGCCAGCGCGCGACTTATAGATGTGCCGGCCGAGCCTGTTCGAATTGCAGGAGGCGTCGGTGAAAAAGCAACCACGTCGTTCAAGCCAGATTAGGTCGACCCTCCCCCGCTCCGTGACATTTTTCTGTACGGCTTCTTAATCCAGCCATTGCTCGCGTCGCGTAAGGCGCCAGAAAAAATAACCGAGACCTACACCGCGCACGCCATTAAACAGCGTGAATGCCAGCCAGAGCCCGTGATTCCCCATGCCCTGTGTGAAATACCAGGCGGGAAGATAGACGACAAATGTCGAGATGAGCATCGTGTAATACATATACCTTGTTTTGCTGGTGCCGATAAATATCCCATCCATCAGATAGCTACCCGCGGCGATGATGGGTAGCGCTACCAGCCATGGGTGGTAAGCAGGAAACAAGGCTAGCACGGCGGATATGTTTGTGAGTATGGGGTAGAGGTGATGACCCGCAAACAGAAAAAATCCGCTGAGCCCGGTTGCAATCAACAGTGACCAAGCCGCGAGGGCGATGCTGGATTGATAAAAAAGCCGGATTTTCCCTGCACCAACTGCACTTCCACATAAGGCTTCAGAGGCATGCGCCAGACCGTCGAGCCCGTGGGCAGCGAGCAATAAAAGGTTGAGAAGGATGGTGTTGGCCGCTAGAACGTCCGGGCCCATCTGCGCACTTTGAGAGGTAAAAAAAGCAAAGCTGAACATCAGACACAGGGTCCTTAGGAATAGATGCCTGTTGGTAACAAGTAATTCCCGGTACTGCTCGTAGCGTCGGATAGCATCGAGCATTTTGGCGTCCAGGCGGTAGCCCGAATGGCGCGCCAGGGCGTATAGAGCTAAAGCGCAGCCAGAATATTCAGCGATCAGCGTGGCGAGTGCCGCACCATCCCCCTTCATACCCAGGCCGATGATAAAAAAGAAGTCCAGAGCCAGATTGAGACCGTTGGTAATTAGGACAAAAACCAGGGGCCAGCGTGTATTTTGGTGGCCGATAAACCAGCCGGTTATTGCGTAGGTGGTCAATACCGCCGGGGCACTATAGACGCGAATGCCGGCGTAACTGCTGGCTATCCCAGCCAGGCTGGGGCCCGGATCCATAAGGGACACGCCCAACTGGAGTAGCCACGGGTGGAGCAAGACCACGACGCCACCCAGAGTTAAAGCGAGAATCATCGATTGGCCCAGAACCTGGCGATCGCGATCGATGTCTCCAGCGCCAAAAGCTCGAGCAACTAACCCGGTGGTACCCATTCGCAGGAAGCTGAAGCCCCAGTACAGAAACGAAAGAATGGCGGCGCCCACGGCAACACCGCCGAGATAGTCGGGGCTGTCGAGATGGCCGAGAATCGCCGCATCAACGAGCCCCAGGAGCGGGATAGAAATGTTAGAGAGTGTCGCTGGCCACGCTATTCGCCATATTTGGGACTGCAGTCCAGAGTCTTTCCAGTGAACGATTTTCATGTCAGCTAGTGATCTGCATCCAGTTTTTGTTATAATCCCGCCTCCTCGCCGCCGTACCGGGTGAATGCGAGGCCAAACAAGGTGTGTTATTAGTCGTTTTTAATAGTACACCGACTGTGTAAAAAGACAGCTCATAGCCGCAAAAAACACTATAAACAGCGCATTCGTAGACAAGTCTACGGGCGGGTGTTTACTATGGGGAAGGTGCCATAATTGGCGAGTCTGGGGCAGTTCTGCCAGGCCTGCCGATGGCGTGAGCCCCGAAACTAGCCTATTGAATGGAGATGCGGGATATGCCCTGTAATCTAAGCCAGTTTATCAAGCTGGCACTTGGCGCTTTGAGTAGCGCACTCGTCACGTTTAGCCCGGCCGTATGGGCTGAAGAAGT
>JBLHKV010000150.1:0-9632 GCA_047618115.1 Halieaceae bacterium
CTGTAACTCGTGGCGACGATCTGTTCCCTCCTTGATTTTATCCTCTACAGTATCGGGGGTAGCCACACCATTGCGTTGCGCTATCGAGTTCAGCGTTTCCTCATCGTCATTCCAAAGCGCCGTACCTACCTCGGCGACGCACTGGATAAATCCTTTACCATCCTGTGCGGCAAGAATGCTACTGGCCAAAAGGACCAGAGGTTCCCTCGGTGGCGCTTCGTATTGAGGAAATTCCAAGCCATATTCCGGGGCGATGTGAAAAGCGTCGTAACGAGACAGCCGCAGCAAGAGTTCGGGCTCAGGTACATTTTTCCCCTTCGGTCCGCTGACCAAATGACAAACTAACTCAATATCATAGCGACCAGCCAGTGATTGCAGAATCTGCGCTGCAAGGTGACTGTAGCCATCATCGACCTGGTGAAAATACTCAACAACGTGCGACCGGCCAGACTTGACTCTTTGTTTCTCACTTTTTGCTCTTTTAGCCTCCAACCGCTTCGGGTTGGAAAGCCTTGTCATTACACTGGATGTTAGCCAGCGCACCAATGGCGAAGGGTCCATGGTGGCAGCACCACCTTGCTCCTGAAATTTCTCAGACACTCAACAACTCCTAGTGGTGTTAGCCTGTCAACATCGAAGCCAGTCTTTCCCCAATGATCTGTTCTGCATCGCTCATGATGTTTCTTACCAATTGTTCGCAAGTTGGGATGTCATTGATCAGGCCGCCGCACATACCGACGGTTACCATCCCCGCCTCAATGTCGCCAGTCGTCCAGGCCTTGTCTTGGTTCTGACCTGACACGAGATGGTGTACCTGGCTGAAATCTCCTCCGGCAGCTTCAATTTGAGCTACCTGGTCCGCCACACCATTTCTGTAAACGCGTGCGGTGTTTTTGTAGCTGCGAAAGATTAGTCTGGTCTGGTTCTCATCCATTTCCACAATTTTTTGTTTGATGCCTTCGTGTATTGGCGCTTCCTGCGTCACCATAAAACGCGAACCCATGTTGATCCCTTCGCAACCCAGTGCAAGAGCTGCCACAAGACCACGGCCATCGGCAATTCCACCGGAGGCTACTACGGGAATTTTCAATGCCTGAGTTGCCGCCGGAAACAGCACCAGACCACCTACGTCTTGCTCGCCGGGGTGCCCGGCACATTCGAATCCGTCAATGCTAACGACGTCAACACCAATACGCTCCGCTTTAAGCGCATGCCGAACGGCAACACATTTGTGAACAACTTTAATGCCATGGAACTTGAATTTTTCCATAAACGGCTCGGGACTGCGCCCGGCGGTTTCGACAATCTTGACGCCGCTGTCGCAAATTACGTCTATATAGTCATCGTAGTTGACTGCTGTAGCGACGACTCCAACCGTTAAATTAACGGCGAATGGCTTAGCGGTGAGTGACTGACATTTTTCAATTTCAGCCCTTAATAATTCCGGAGTGGGTTGCGTGAGAGCCGTCATCACACCCAGGGCTCCCGCATTTGATGCTGCTGCCGCGAGCTCGGCAGTACCTACGCGCATCATGCCACCGCAGATAATGGGAGTTTCAATTTCTAGTAGTTCAGTAAGTCTGGTTTTCATAGTTTTCCTTGTCTGGGTTACTGGTACGAATACGTCGGAGGTCTCAGCAAAATATTATGACACACCACCTTTCAGTGGTGTCTCAATTTGCGATAAGCCAGGTAAAACGGCAAGAGAACAACGATGGCAAGAAAGAATAATAGTATTTGTGGTCCTTTACGGTCGCGTAGGCCGTTGTAGATGACCTGCAGCTGATCGTTGTAGCCCACAGGAACAGGTAGTACGCCGTTATCAAGGACGTACTGTTGATACAGCGCTATCAGTTGATTCATTTGCTCAGGCGCATCTATGCTCAGGTCGATAGTTTCACCCGGGTCGGAGACGATGTTATAAAGGTGCCATTGGTTATCACCGAACGAGCCACGGTTTTTCACTATCTTGTAGTCACCTTTGAATAAGGCTGCATTGCCAGCCAACTCATAGCCGATCGCGTCCTCCTCGGAATAGACGCGCTGGACATCCCCTCGAATTAGCGGGAGTAGATTCCGCCCTATTATGGGCTCGATGGGCCGGCCGCCATAGCGTGTGGTCGGTGGCTTCACCCCGCTCAACTGGAGAATAGTGGGTGTGATGTCGGTGACATAGGTGAAGGCGTTAGTTCGGATGCGCCCTAAGTGTATGGGCTTTCCTGCAATAATTAACGGTACCCGCATACCGCCCTCGCCCGCGTAAAATTTGTAATACGCAAGTGGCGACGCAGCGGCACTGGCAAAGCTGGGGCTGAGTGAGTTGAAACTTCCTTTCTGGCCGAGAGAGTCGTAATCGACGTGATAATCCTGATAACGCGCCGACAGTCTGCCAAGGAGGGAATCCTGATCTGCCAGGCCACTGTGTTCCGGGCCGTTATCAGAGGTGAAAATAATGACGGTGTTTTGGTAGGCTCCGATGTTCTTGAGGTGGTCTATCAAACGACCGATGTGATGGTCCATCGCTTCGACCATGCCAGCGTATACCGCCATTCGCTTGGCCTGATAGCGTTTCTGTTGCGCTGTGAGCTCATCCCAATTGCGGGTAGATGCCATCGTTACCATACTGGAATCCGCTGGTATAATACCCAGCTTGATTGCTCTTTGAAGCCGTTGCTTGCGCATCTCATCCCAGCCGGAGTCGTAGACCCCGGTATAGCGATCGGTAAATTCCTGTGGAGCTTGTACGGGAATATGTACTGCCTGCATCGGTAAGTAGGCAAAGAATGGTTGCCCGTCCCCACTTGAGCTATCAATAAACTCTATCGTTTTATCAACGAGAAAGCGGGAGGAATAAAAGTCCTCTGGCAACTCAAATTCCTCGCCATCGGCAAACCAATTGGCTTTCTCGTAGATTGGGATATAGGGCTTTTGCTCCCAATTGTCCGCACCCGAATCCGCCATCGCCACTGTGCGCTCGAAACCGCGGCGACTCGGTAGCAGCTCCGGCGTCATGCCCAGGTGCCACTTGCCCGCCATGTAGGTGTGGTAGCCCGCATCTTGTAGCAAGGTCGCTACGGTTACCACGTTGCGTCCCAGGACACCCTGATAATTCGAGTGCTGACTTTGCTCGGGAGGAATCATTTCTGGAATGTTGGAAACCCCAGCTCGATGATTGTCCACCCCGGTCAAAAGCATGGCTCTGGTAGGCGCACAGCTGGCCGCGGTATGGTAATTAGTGAAGCTGATGCCATTTTCCGCCAGCTTGGATAAGGTGGGTGTCTGAATCTCGCTTCCATAGGAGGTTATGTCGCTGAAACCAAGATCGTCGGCTAGAATCAGCACAATATTAGGGCTTGCTGTCGACTCTAGCGCGGTGGCGTTGTGTGATCCCCATAAAAACGGGCATACAAAAGCCAGGGCGGTGACGGCCAGCGCTGATCGTTTCACACCAATTGGCATCGCCAGGAGCACTACCTATGATCCCGCTTTGGGTAGTCGGTTTGAGGCGAATAATAGCAGGCCGGCGATAAACACTTCCACGCCGATCATCTCTAGCGCAAGGGCTGCGTCGTGAATCAGCCACGCCACGATACGGCCTATGGCGGTAACACTCAGGAGTATAATCGGCGGGTAGTACCAGTGTCGCTTTGATGTAATCAAGGCAATCAGGATTAACACACCCAGAGTTAGAAAAAATCCTGCCATATCGCCAATCTGGGAGCTGCGACCCAGGCCGTCTAGCAGCGGCATGCCTAGCTGGGTTGCTGCTGATTTTGGATCAACCAACCAGCGCAGGCCAGTTACTACAAACAGAATACCGGGCAGCGCCACGACCACGTGCAATATTTTATTCATCCAGTTCTCCGGGCTGTACTTGTTTGTTGGCTATGTATCGGGTCAACTACGGTATTGATACCCGTCGGACGGGATAAATATAGGCCGCTTTTTGTTCATTGTTGGCACACATCATGTCATAATATTTATCGCTGGTACAATATTACGAACAGACGTCAACGTAAATCGCCAGATGGATAGGCGCCGGTAACCAAATAATGAAAAGATTGAGTTTTTTAGACACGGGCTTTCTGCTCGCCGAGACTAGAGAAACCCCGATGCACGTCGGCGGAATCAGCCTATATACCTTGCCAGATGGAGCCGATGAACAAGAGTTTCTCCACGGCCTGGCCGATAACCTACGCGATCTCGATACATTCTTGCCGCCTTTTGGCGACCGCCTGAAAACTGGACCCCTCGGCTTGGCAGGCCCAGCCTATTGGGAGCCCGATCCAGCGCTGGATATCGAGTATCACATTCGTCACTCCGCTTTACCTAAGCCAGGCCGCTATCGCGAGTTGTTTGACCTCGTATCGCGTCTGCACGGCACCTTGCTGGATCGCAATCGACCACTCTGGGAAATGCATCTTATTGAGGGTCTTCAGAATCGGCAGTTTGCCGTATACACAAAAACACACCACGCAGCGGTTGATGGTGCACGATCAATTCACCTGGCGCGTAGCATGCTCTCAGCCGATCCAGGCTCGCGGCTACCCGATTCGCCGCTATCACTGCCCGCGTGGAACCGATATCGAGAAAGTTTGGGTTATAGGCAACCACAGGAAATTACCGAGCAAGATATTCGCAATGTTGCCGAGGCGCTAAAGTCACGGCTCGGCAACAGCACAAATGTGTATGGCGCGCTGAAGCGCTTTGCTATGGCCTGGGCCGGTCGTGGTGGGGCACTGGCCCTGCCCTTTCGCAATGTACCGCGCAGTTCTATTAACACCTCTGTCTACGGGGCACGACGTTTTGTGGCTCAATCCTGGTCTTTCGCTCGGATTCGCGCAGTCGGCAAGGCCTTTAATGGCACCTTTAACGATGCCGTGATGGCCATGTGCGCTGGAGCGCTGCGAACCTACATGGAAAAGCATGCAGAGCTGCCGAAAGAATCTCTCAAGGCCATGGTGCCGGTCTCGGTGCGTGATAAAGGAGATATCGATTCGAGCAACGCAGTGGCTTCGATCAGCGTCGATCTGGCCACCAACCTTAAAGATCCAGGCGAACGATTTTTTGCAATACAAAAATCCGCCCTAGCCGGCAAGGTATTTTACAAAGGAATGTCTGCGGGAGAAGTTCAGCTGGTTAATTTGGTTATGCAGGCGCCCTCCATGCTCCTGGTACCACTGGGACTGGCGAGTCGTCTGCCAGCTGTCAACCTGGCTATCTCAAACGTACCGGGAATACAGGAACCCATGTACTGGAATGGAGCACGCATGGACGGCTCCTACCCGGCATCGATCGTAATGGATGGCATGGCGTTGAACATTACCCTTGTGACCTACGATAAGAACGTCGATTTTGGAATTACCGCCTGCCGCCGCTCGGTACCACAAGTGCAGCGACTGATCGATTACATGGAACTATCCCTGCAAGACTTGGAGGAAGCTGCTGGCATAACTAAACCGAAAGCTAAACCAAAAGCTAAACCAAAAGCTAAACCAAAAGCTACGATCCGAAAAAAGGCACCGGCCCGCCCAAAAAACACCGCCGTTAAAAACAGAAGTTAATCGCTCAAGTGCGAAAAATAATCAATGATTGGATGAATGGGCTAAACAACTAACGGCTAGCCGACCTACTTAATAAAGCAACTTATTATAGCGACGACAACTTCAATTGCATTCTTCTTGTTTAGTCGTTGGTGATCACGCAGCCTGTGCCAGGTCTCAAAAGACGCCGCTGCGTCGACCGCTTCCCGCTCCGCATTAGACAGTCGCTTTAGCTCCGGTAGCCAATCATCCAGATCGTGGCGCAAGCCGCGTTGGTAGTGCGAATAATTTTTACGTAAAATCGCATAGCGCCATCTCTGTGCTGCAGTCGAAAGAATAATATTTCTCTTGGTTTCATAGCCATCGGCGTGACGTTCAATAGCGTGTTGTAGCCTATCATCGAGACTGCCATTGCGGTCCCCACCGATAAAAAGTGCTTCAGTGGCTTCCCTGGCCTGATTGTCAGCGGTGGCGAACAGGTTCTCCATATCTGAGAAATGTCGGAAGAAGGAGCGTATTCCAACCCCAGCCCGCTCTGAAATAAGCTGGGCGGTTGGCACCAGTATGCCCTCTTCTATCAGCTCCAGACTAGCATCGATTATTGCCTGGCGGCTACGTTCGCTGCGCAGTCGGCGTCCGTCTGGCACCGCTGTCACGTTGTTTTTTGCCCCGTTGTCCACCACTTATACCGCCTGCCGGTCGCATAGTCGTCGCGGATACTAGCACAAAGCCTTGCACACCAGAAAGTATAATGACATTCTATGTGCCATATTAATTAACCGTCTGGTGAAACATGAATTATCAACTGAAAAATAACATCGCGATACTCTCGTTCGATGATGGTAAAGCGAATGCAGTCGGACACGAGTATCTGGACAATATTAATGCCGGACTGGATCGAGCGGAAGCTGAAAAGGCCGGTGCAGTTATATTGCGCGGTCGCGAAGGACTATTTTCTGGAGGGTTTGATCTCGCTGAATTTAAAAAAGGCAATGAGGCCGGATTGGCTATGGTCAAGCGGGGCTTTGAACTCCTCATCCGATTGTATAGTCTCCCGCTTCCGGTCGTCGCAGCGTGTACTGGACATGGAGTCGCTATGGGGGCGTTTATTATTATGACGTGCGATATGCGTATCGGCTGTCGTGGTGCTTTTAAACTCAGGCTTCCGGAAACTGCTATCGGGATGGATTTACCTCCTATTCTCGTCGCGCTTACGGCATCGTGTATATCCATCCGGCACCTGACCCGGGTTGCTTTGCAGTCGCAAAGTTACAATCCAGATCAAGCCGTGGATGCTGGCTTCCTCGACGAGGTGGTCGAGGTGGATGAACTGGACGAGCGTGCCCTGGCCGTAGCCCAACAATTATCCGAACTGCCCCAAACGCAATACGCGGCGAATAAACTTTTGATTCGGAGCAAAACGATACAGGCAATGAAAGATGGTTTGATCCAGATGGAAATGAAATAAATAGCTTTGATACACCCGTGAAGGCAATTATTTTTTGGGGGCTGACAGCCTCTCCATTTCAACTAAAAATGCAGGCACTAGCGGACGCTGCTGGTTTTAGCTGGCAGCGCTGGCCAGATCAGGCCGGGGTATTTGCCGCGATATCGACCTATTTGAAATTGAGCGTTGCGCGCCGTGCAAGCGCCATAGAGCGATTTCCTAAAAGGGATGCTCACCTGGACGAATACCCCGGAGTACCGTTTTACAGCCTCGACAATAGCCGATTTTTCTACGACTCAAGTGGTCTCGCACATCACCTGGATCAGCTGGTTGAGAGCACGCAACCGCTTGTCCCGCGAGAGCCCCATCTAAATTTTATTTGTAAGTTGATCGATGAAGCTTTCGATGAGTTTGGCCTGTATATGGTGCACCACAATCGCTGGGCAGTCTCTGCGGCGACCAACCGCATGGGACAAATCACCAGCCACGAAATGAGAAAATTGTTACCTCCGGGATTCCGTCAATTCGTTGCTCGCAAGCTTGCCCGTCGTCAGGTGCGTCGTTGCCCCTACTTGTTCAGCGTGGCAGCTCCCGACTTCGATGCTGGGGTGGCCGATCATCTCACCCCACCGGCCAGAGAGGGGTTCCCACCCACCCACGACATTTTGAATGACGCGTGGCGACGCTACCTCGCGGCTATGGAACAAGTGCTGAAGCAGCAACCTTTCTTACTCGGCCACCGTTTTACTCTCGCCGATGCCAGTGCCTATGGGCAGTTGAGTATGAACCTGGAAGACGGCAGAGCGGCTGAGCTGTTGGCGGAACTTGCTCCCCTCACCCACCGCTGGCTTTGCATGATTCGCGACGGAGCGCACACGGCTTACACAGGAGAACTGAGCTTGAGCGAAAGTCTACAGCCACTATTGAAGATTATTAGTGATACCTTGGTACCGCTGATGCAACAGAACGAAGCTGCCTATTGCGCTGCCCTTAAACGTGGACAAACGCTTTTCAACGAAGCGGCATTTGATAAAGGCGAAGCTCTCTACGATGGCTCTTTGCTCGACATGCCATTTCGCGCAGTCGTTAAAACCTTCCAAATTCCTGTTTGGCGCGATGTCTGTGGAACTTGGGCTGAGCTTGGCGAAAATGACCGCGTACAGTTGCAGCTTATGTTTTCATCACTGACCGATTCAGAATTCATCCGATAGCAGTTACTATATGGCGATGTGAAGTAGTCGTAGCTTTCCACTTTCTCCATTTCAGGAACACACCATGGCCAAACGAATTTACCTCTTCAGTGAGGGCAATAAAGATGATCGCGATCTGCTAGGCGGGAAAGGTGCAAACCTCTGCGAAATGACAGCAATGGGCTTGCCCGTGCCCTTCGGTTTTGTTATCACCACCCAAACCTGTAGGGAGTTTTTCAAGTTGGGTAACCGCCTACCGGTCGACCTCAATGCGGAATACCGCGTTGCACTGAGACTGGTTGAAGTAAAAATGGGTAGTCGCTTTGGCGACCCGACAAACCCCTTGCTGTTCTCAGTGCGCTCTGGGGCGCCAGTTTCTATGCCCGGTATGATGAATACTGTTCTCAATCTGGGTTTGAATGATGAAATTGCCGAGGGCCTCGCCGTCAAGACAGGCAATCCACGTTTTGCCTACGACAGTTATCGTCGATTTATTCAGATGTTTGCCGACGTGGTGATGGATATTGACGGGGAGCTCTTCGAAACAGAATTGGCAAAATACAAGAAAGCTCACCAAAAGACCCTCGACACAGATATGACCGCGCAGGACTGGCAAAATATCATTGTGCTCTACAAAGAGCTGGTAGATATACCTCAGGATCCTTTCAAACAGCTAGAAATGGCCATCGAGGCCGTGTTCCTATCCTGGCATACCCCCAGAGCTATTGTGTATCGAGAAATGAACAACATCCCCGAAAATGTGGGCACGGCTGTCAATGTGCAGGCGATGGTGTTTGGCAACTTTGGTGATGATTCCGGTTCGGGCGTGGCCTTTACACGAAATCCTGCTACGGGAGAACACGAATTTTTTGGAGAGTATTTGTTTAATGCCGCCGGTGAAGACGTCGTTGCCGGAATCCGTACACCCCAGCCCATTTCGGTATTGGAAAAAAGGATGCCGGGCGTATATAAAGAGCTATTTGAGACTCAGGTTCGCCTGGAGCAACACTATCGCGATATGCAGGATATCGAGTTTACCGTACAGGAAGGACGCTTTTACATGCTGCAGACCCGCAGCGGCAAGCGAACCGGACGCGCCTCGGTAAAAATTGCGGTCGAGATGGAGCGCGAAGGACTGATTACCGAAAAAGAAGCGTTGATGCGGGTTTCCCCTGAACATGTGGAGTCATTCCTACATCCGATGGTAGACCCGAATGCCAAGCGCGATATTGTAGCCAGAGGACTGCCCGCATCTCCTGGCGGCGCTACAGGGCAGATCGTTTTCTCTGCTGACGAAGCAGTCACTGTAGCCGCAAACGGAACCGCTGTCGTATTAGTGAGACGCGAGACAACGCCAGAAGACATTCATGGTATGAAGGTTGCGGAAGGTATTTTGACAGAGTTGGGCGGCATGACCTCCCATGCCGCAGTTGTGGCCAGGGGTATGGGTGT
>JBLHKV010000151.1:0-9616 GCA_047618115.1 Halieaceae bacterium
TCAATGGTCATGGTAATAAGCATGATGATGGCCAGCGCGCCGATCGCATAATGCGCCCCATGTTCGAGAAAGGCATATTCCTCGAGGGTACCTTTACTTACCAGAAATATGGTCATGCTCCGCACATACATGGCACCAATGGCCAGTCCAAGCATGATGATGACAATGTCATTGGTTATGGCGAAGGCGCCAAGCACCCCATCGAAAGAAAATGAGGCGTCGAGTACTTCGAGGTAAATGAAGCCCATTGCACCCCCCCTTTTGACGGCTTCTGCGCTTTCAGGGTTAAGCATTGACGAAAGACTGTCTATCAATACAAACAGCACGACACCACTTAACCCGTAGGTCAGCGCGCCAACCTGCTGTTCGACAGGAAGAAACATTTGAGCAACAAGCAGTACCAGTAATGCAATTATAATTTCGACCGATTCGAGTTTTCCGATAGCTGCGAGTTTTGCCTCGACCGCGCCGAGCCAATGTAAGGTTTTACTTTCATCAAATATGAAGGTGAGAAAAATCAGGAGAAGAAAAGTACCGCCAAAGGCGGCAACCTGAACGTGGGACGTTTCCAGGTGATGCGCGTATTCCTCGGGATGATGGAGGGCCATTTCAATGACGCTGCTGGGCCCGAGTCCTGCGATTACCGCAACGATTAACACCGGGAACACCAGGCGCATGCCAAATACGGCGATGAGGATGCCCCAGGTAAGAAAGCGGCGCTGCCACTTCTCGTCCATATCTTTGAGCACCGATGCGTTTACGACCGCGTTGTCGAAAGAGAGGCTGATCTCCAGGATGCCGAGGATGACCACCAGGGTCATGACCTCGACGATTGACTTGGAGCTTTCTACGCCCCACCACCAGGCTAGTACCAGGCAGAGGGCGGTGAATGCAAATGACAGTCTAAAATGCTGCATATTCTCCCGCCTGAGGTATGAGATCAGTGTGACGTTAAGCCGACTGGGCCAGACTATCGCAGAACGGTAGCCGTGTCGCTCACCTAAGTAAATATTACGCCAGCGTTAGCGCTCCTACCTGCTTAATCAGGTCGACGCGATTCCTCGAGCAATTTGGCGTCCAGTTCCTGCACATCAGGTCTTCGTCGGCGTCGGGTGCGCGCAGGAATCATTGACCTCATCGCTTCTAGTTTGCCAAAACATAGCAGTTTTTCTCCGGCTTTAAGAGTCTTTTTATCGCGTGGGTTTGGGAAACTCTTGCCTCCTCGGTACAGTGTCAGCACATTGATGTCACTCTCCTCCAGGTGGGTTTCGAGAAGTGTTTGACCGACAAATTTCGAACCTTCCGGTACATAAATTTCGTTCACACCATAACCTCGACTAACCGTGAGCCGTTGGCGGACATCAATTTCCGGAAAATCAACCTGGGCCGCAATATAATCCACAACAGCGCCAGCGATGTCCAATTCGGTGCAGGTCTCGATTCCCTCTAGCCCGGGTGACGAGTTCACTTCTATAATCTGAGGGCCGTCCTTACTCTCCAGCATATCGACTCCAGCCACATGCAGGACCAGAATCTGGGTGCAGCGTGCAGCAGTTTCTCGGTATTGCTCATCGATTTCGATTTTTTCAGCGATTCCGCCCCGATGGACGTCTCAGCGAGGAGAACACCTATACCCTGGGTACCTTCTATTAATTTGACAACGACCGGTGCACCACCTACTCGTTTGATGGCGGGCAGTACATCCTTTTTGTCGCGGACAAAGGTGGTTCGCGGAATTCCATTGTGGTGTCTGCTGAGAATTTGAAGGCTGCGTAATTTATCGCGTGAGTTCATAATGCCATGGGCGGTATTGGCGCAAAAGGTATCCATTTCCTGGAACTGCCGGACTACCGCAGTACCGTAATAGGTAACAGACGCACCGATTCTCGGAAGAACAGCATCGTAGTGTCCCAGTGGTTCTTGACGGTAATATAGGTCTGGAGAACCACGATCAACTTCGGTTTCATACATAACGACAGGTCGCTATTTCTTTGTCACCGCTAAGAGACACGGCATCACGATACGCTTGCTTGAACTGATCAAGGGCGCGATATAGCCGCATTTTTGTTGCACTTAGGGATGTGTTCATTACTGTACTGATCCCCTCCAGAGACAAATCGCCGTAGAAACGTAATCTCAATACCTCCCGAGGAATGGTATGGAGGTCTTGCAGAATCTTTGCACAGCTTTCTGCTTCGAGAATGTCCCGCCCACTCTCTACATCCTGAAGTAGGTGGAAATGCAGCCTTACCTGCTCGGCGGTACTTTCCGGAATTTTTCGGCGCTGATTCTTTCTGATCACATTGATGCACTCGTGCGCGACAATTGCGCCAATCCAAGCCCGCAGCGATGACCGTCCCTCAAATTGCGTTAGCTTCGTGTAAACACGAATTGCAGCCTCCTGACAGGCATCGTCAGCATCGGCGTCATTTCGCAATATCTGCGCGCAGCGGCTTCGAATCCAGGGGTAGTGAATCTGGAGTAGTTCGTGTCTGAGCAACTCTCCCCGCGAACCGCCTGTCTGTATCTTCGACAGCAGTTCTTGCTCGTACTGTGCTTCCAGCGATATAGGAATTGTGTGGTTTGTGTATGTCGCCAGCCCTCATGCCTCCTCGATTGGTATATTCGAACTTCGAGGAACCCTAGGGCGGTTAGACCAATAAATCTAACTATAAAAATTGGTCTTATTACTAAAAATTATTTATCATTTCTAAATGGACTTAGAACTTTTGCGAACTTTCCTGGAGGTCAACCGACTGCGACACTTTGGGCAGGCCGGTAATGCGCTGCACCTCACTCAGGCAGCAGTCAGCGCGCGCATCAAATTGCTGGAGTCGGAGTTGGGTGTGAGGCTTTTCGTACGCCGCTACCGTGATCTCCAGTTGACCCCCGAGGGACATCGCCTCGTGCGCCACGCTGATATGCAGCTGGCGGGCTGGCGAAAAGCGAGGCAGGAGGTTGCTCTTGGTGAAAGCCGTCATCAGCTCACTCTGGGCGGCAGCCTGCGTTTGTGGGATGTCGCGTTGCAGGACTGGTTTCACACCTTGCGACGTAATATGCCCAGACTTGGTGTTATAGCGGAATCCCATACACCTGAGATACTTACACGGAGACTCTTGGATGGGCACCTGGACCTCATCTTTATGCTCGAACCCGCACAATTGGAAACTCTGCAGATAGAGGAGGTCGCGGTCATTCACCTCGTGCTGGTCAGTGCGGTTCCGGGCTTGAATCCGGAAGCCGCACTCGGCGGAGATTACATCATGGTAGATTGGGGGCTGTCTCATGCTTTACAGCACCGCCGTTTGTTCCCGGACGCGCCAGAACCCCAGATTCGCGTTTCCCAGGCGAAAATGGCGCTGGCGCATTTGCTTGAAATAGGTGGTGCAGCGTTTCTCCCTATTCGCATGGTGGCATCCGATTTGGCAGCTGGAAAATTGTTTCTGGTTGCGGGATCCCCCGCAATTATTAATCATGCCTATGCTGTGTATCCTCTGCGAAGCGAGAAAAAAGAGCTCATAGAGAGGGTTCTGGACTATTTCGAATACAGTGTTGAACTGGATGCAGAAGTGTCAGCGGCAACGCTCTCCAGCGACTACAAGAATCTATAGAAATTGCACTGATGAGAAGACGCCTAGCTAGTGGCACAAGTCACAACAGTGTGTAAAATAATTATGTGACTTATTACTCCTGATGTACGTCTTATAGGGATACATCCCCTCTATTGTGGAAAGACCGACTGACCTGGTAACCGATATGCAATCTTCCTTTTTCACTAACAATCCTGAAATAGTCGCGGTCATTTTGGCTGCCTTTGGTTTTTTCGCCGCTAGGTTACTTGCGCGAGTCACGGACCGAGCGTTCTTAATGTTGGAGCGCGCATTGCGTCGGGTCGGGAGTTTTAATTCTGACAAGACGGATTTCTCCTCAGCCCAACCAATACTGCGCGGAGTGGTTTATTACTCCACACTGTTTTTTTTCCTTATTCTCGCTGTGCAATTGCTTGGTGTTGATGCGCTTGGGGAGTGGCTGGAGGTAATACTCGGCTACACTCCGCAATTGATTCTCGCCGGACTTATCATTATTTCGGGCTATATTCTGGGTGTGATCACCAAGGGTTTGGTTGCCGGTATCACGGGTGAAAAACCTCAGCACTTGCTTCCACGCATGGCTCAGATTGTTGTGGTGATCGCCGCGGTGCTGACCGGCCTGGGGCAAATGGCAATTGAAATTTCTTTCATTACAGATGTGATCGTCATATTACTCACGGCATTTGTCGGTGGCCTGTCCGTAGCTTTTGCACTGGGCAGCAGGCAACTGGTCGCTAATTTGTTGGCGCGGCGAGATCTCGACCGCTATCGCATCGGAAGTCATATTCGCGTCGATGGCGTAGAAGGTCGGGTTGTTGAGTTGTTGGTTACCGGGGTGGTTGTTGCGTCGGAAGAAGGCACAACGACAATTCCTGCGGCCAGATTCTCAGATACCGCCGTATTACTGTTTCACAGTGCAGACCAAAATGAGCCCCCCAACTATGGAAAGTAATTTCCTCCTACAGCAGTTCGCCGACTCCCGACCAGCGGAGTTGGCTGCGTTAATGGCGGACGCCGAGATTGGAGAATTGTGTGAACTGTTCGCTAGTCTGCCGGCCTCGACCAGCGCCCGACTTGCAGCACGCCTTCCTAGTCGTATCCTGTTTCAACTACTTGCGGAGCAGGCGCCGGCAGCTACCAGTGAAATGCTATTTGGTGCTAATCATGATGATGCCATGGCTCTGGTTGCCCATCTGCAGGAATCTCGCTATCCCGAGATTCTGATGGCCAGTCAAAACAGCCACCGCAAAAAATTGCGTCGCTTGTTTGAATTTCCGTCGCACAGTCTTTCGGCGATTGCCTCTCCTGAATTCCTGAGGGTGACTGAAAGCACGCTCTGTGAAGTATTTTGTAAGGAATTGGTCTCCGCCGAACAGGAGCACCCGCGACCTATTTTTGCGGTGAATGATTCGGGGGTTTATCGCGGTGTGGTGAATGTATACGCACTGATTGCAACCAGTAATCGGACCAAATCAGTCAAGGCTGTTGCCAACTATGTCCCACCGCTACATGGGGATATTTCAGCCGATGCCGCCCTGAATTCGCCCGAGTGGTTGGAGCACCTGGCACTGCCAGTCACGGATGGAAAGCAGCGTATTATTGGCGCCGTGACTCGGGCGCAGTTACTACGACTCGTTCCGGATGACGGTGGGGCACATCATGGGCTGGAGACTATCTTGTCGGAACTGGCCGCCGGCTATCTCAGTTACTGTACCGATATTATGAAATCGTTGTTCACGAGGAACTCGAAATGACGTTAACGGATGTGCTGCGCGAGCACTATGTAATAAACTTCCCGTCCGAGGCCGCCAGGATTACTGAAAGAGCACCTGGGATGGCTGAAGAGCTGGCTAGTTTTTCAGATGAGAGCCTGACTCGTCTGTTTGATTATCTGGACCCTGCTCACCTGAGTCGTCTGTTCCTATCACTGGATGGCGCGCGTCAGGAACAGGTCATTCAATCTGTGAGTACCCGGACTTCGCTGCAAATCCTCGGTAGCCTCCCTGGAGACGGTGGTAGAGAACTACTCGGACGCCTGCCCGAATTAATTCGCGACGAACTTGTAACGCTACTGGACTTTCCAGAAGGTACAGCGGGTAGGTTTATGGATCGAATGGACGTGCTATATCGCACCCATCAGACCGTGGGAGAGGCTTTGTCGGCGTTGCGGGAATCTAGCGCACAGCGAGTGCGCTCACTCCACATGGTCGACCAGCACGGTGTATTGGCAGGCCGCGTGGATCTGCAAGATATGGCGCTCGCGGAAGCCGACACACCTATGTCAACGTTGCTACACCCGGTTGGCGCGGTCGCAACGCTGACCTCGACACAACAGGACCTGGTAGACCTCTGCGATCGATTTCGTGTCGACTCGATTCCAGTTGTTGACCCGGAATTCAAATTGATTGGTATGGTGCGTCACGCCAACCTGTTCCGGGCAACGGAGCAGGCCGCTTCAGCCGACATTCAAAGAATGGTTGGTGCCAGCGCCGATGAGCGGGCACTGTCTCCGGCGTTTTTTGCGGTAAAGAGACGTCTTCCCTGGCTACATATCAATCTGCTCACTGCATTCGCGGCGGCTGGAGTCGTGGGATTATTTGAATCCACCATCGCCCAGTTCACTTCGCTTGCCATACTATTGCCTGTGGTTGCAGGCCAATCGGGTAATGCTGGTTCACAAGCGCTGGCTGTTACTATGCGCGGACTTTCTCTGAAGGAAATTACGACGCTACATTGGCGGCCAGTACTGGCCAAGGAAATTAAAATCGGCCTGTTGAACGGTACGGCACTAGCATTCACCTGTGCCCTTGGTGTGTATCTGTGGAGCCAAAGTTTCGGGCTGGCGCTGGTCATCGCAATTGCCATGATGGCGGCCATGATCATGGCGGGAGTGGCGGGCGCTCTCGTACCGATGGTGCTGCTGCGGGTTGGGCAGGACCCGGCTACGGCTTCTTCCATCATCCTGACTACCGTGACGGATATTTCTGGGTTCCTCGTGTTTCTGGGTACGGCAACACTTCTTTCATCCATGCTTTGACGAGAGTCCTGTAATAGAACATGATTTGGGAACATTAAATCGTGCAAATTTGCACCCATGCACCGGAGTACCTCTGAGCAAGTGAGTTCTGATCAACCGCCTGTTCGCATGCTAGCCATGTTGATACCGATAGCAGCACTGTTGCTGTCTGACGCACTATTACTGGTGGGTCACGGTATGCTACTGACATTTCTGCCTATCGCCGCCGAATCAGCAGGGTTGTCCGACACTCAGGTAGCCCTGACCGGTTCTGCTTATTTCTTGGGGTTTGTTACTGGATGCCTGGCCACGCCCTATATCGTGCGCAGGGTGGGCCATATTCGCAGTTTTGCGATTTTGGCTACGTCCTATTCAGCCGTTGTGCTGATATTTCCCTCAATACCAGAATTCCTGGGCTGGCTATTGCTGCGTTTTCTTGTTGGTACGGCAATTTCAGGGCTGTATATGATTATCGAAAGCTGGTTAAACGAGCGCTCAACAAAGGAGACTCGTGGAACCATTCTTTCGATCTATACCGTAATAAACCTGGTAATGATTACCGTGGGTCAGCAAATGTTGAACCTGGCAGACCCCAGCGGACAGCAGCTGTTTAGTCTCGCAGCTATCCTGTTATCGCTGGCGATTATCCCGGTATCACTCACGCTCTCTCTGGCGCCAGCCCCACTGGCGGCAGTGAGTATTAACTTGCCAAAGGTATGGCGACAGTCTCACGTCGGCCTCGGTGGAGCAATAGTTAGCGGACTGGTTACCGGAGCTTTCTGGTCGTTGGGACCGCTGTACGCCAAGGGTCAAGGTTTTGACACCGCCCAGTTAACTCTTTTTATGAGTGTCATCGTAGTAGGAGGTGCGGTTTTCCAGTTACCCCTCGGGCGCATTTCCGATTACTACGATCGTCGCGTGGTGGTCTTCTGCGCGGCCGTTGCAGCGTCATTGATATCTCTGTTGGTAGTTTTTCTTCCTGCATTGTACCCACAGTGGAACGCGTGGCTTCCCATCGTGCTGGCCTTCCTTTGGGGCGGTTCTGTCATGACTCAGTACTCTATCTGCCTGGCTCACGCGAACGACCGTGCCGAGCCCGAGGATTTTGTCATGGTTGGTAGCGGTATGTTGCTTACACTGGGCGTGTGTTCGGCCATCGGGGCACCGCTTGCATCCCTGACGATGCGTCTGTTGGGCCCCGGTGGTCTGTTCATCTTTGCTTCTGTTTGTATGGGTATTTTTGCCACGGCGATAGCGGCAAGACGACGCAGTAATGTACTGCCCTTACATGATCATTGCGAAGAATCGGAGGTATTCCGCGCGGCGACAGATATGACTACCCCGGCAATATTTGAAATGGACCCCAGGACGTCAGAGATAGAAGATACTCCCCCTGTCTAATAGAAAAATCAGCCATCCGGTGTTGCGTCTTGTGGTTTTATACCTTGTAAAAGCTGTCCAGAATATCTGCTTCGGCAATTAATTTCGGGTGCTACGACCATACCAAAACAGCATTGAAATCGATTGCAGTGTCGCGACTAACTCAAGCCGAAGTTCACTCAGTGAGAAAAATACGAGCTTCAGGCTGGAGAACATGGCGGGCTGTGTTATACAAGGCAATACCCACCCAGATAAGTGTTTGTACGGCTAAAAAATCGCTCGTAAAACGGTGTCTTCTACTTCGGTACGCTAGACTTAAGAAGTCAATGACAGAAACCAATACTCTACCTTATGTGTCTAGGTTAACAAAATATTTTTGAGTCTTGCTGTTTGATAAAATTGTTGCATACTAGTGTTCTTAGTTAGCTAAACTGTAGAGGTTACCTAAATTGGAAGTAGCGAATGTACCGGATCGTGAACAGGCGCTAATAGCACGTATTAGTCGACCTCTGCTGCTTTTTTCCAAGCATAAATTGGCCGGTGCTGGACTTCTGCTCATCTCTGCCATTGTAGCGATCGTATGGGCAAATTCGATTTGGAGCGACAGTTATTTTGGCGCGCTAAACGCTCGCCTTACCATTGGACTTGGAGATTTCGAGCTCTCTAAACCCGTCTTATTGTGGATCAACGATGGGATGATGGGCGTTTTCTTTTTTGTCGTCGGGCTTGAGGTGAAAAGAGAGTTTCTTGCTGGAGAGTTATCCACCATTAGAAAAGCTATGCTGCCCATCGCTGCGGCGATTGGTGGGATGGTTGTTCCCGCTGCCGTATTCTATCTTGTCAATTACTCGCAGGAAGGCGCACACGGTTGGGGTATACCGATGGCTACCGATATTGCTTTTGCGCTTGGTGTTCTTGCTCTTTATTCAGTGCCCATTGGTCTGAAGGTATTTTTGACGGCATTGGCTATTGTCGATGACATCGGTTCAATCATTGTTATCGCTTTCTTTTATACCGATGACATCGCGATATTTAAACTGTTATTGGGTGGGCTGTTCCTGGCAATTTCGGCATTTGCGAACAAGGCGGGCGTGCGCAACCCGATCATATACTTTTTGCTGGGTTGTATTGTTTGGCTACTTTTTCTGAAATCTGGTGTACACGCCACGCTTGCCGCAGTGCTTATGGCATTTACGATTCCAGCTCGATCAATAGTCGATGGAGAGTCGGTCAGCAATAAGATAGCGCAGTTGCAGGCCGCACTAAGTTCGAGCGGAATGAAAAAAGGCTATAGTCTTCTTACAATAGAACAGCACCATATCATGCACGCTATCGAGCAGTTGGTCGAAGATGCTACCGCACCGTTGCAGGAACTAGAACACGCCCTTATGCCTTTTGTTACGTTTTTGGTTCTGCCCATATTTGCCTTTGCAAACGCTGGAATTGCCCTTAATACGCCAGTGGGAGATGCTATAAGCCATCCCGTTACGATAGGGATCGTTTTGGGCCTATTTGTAGGAAAGCCACTGGGAATTTTCGTTCTCTCATGGATCGCCGTACGTTCGGGCGTTGCCGAATTGCCAGCGGGAGTTACCTGGCAACATATTTTTGCGGTTGGAATTCTGGCTGG
>JBLHKV010000152.1:0-9530 GCA_047618115.1 Halieaceae bacterium
TTCCAGGTGGCCACCAGTCAAAGTCAAAGCCCTGTCGGGCTATTCGGCACACCCATTTGGAAACCTTAAAACGAGCCGAGCGGAGACCGTATTTTTTGGGTTGGAGGCACAAGGATGTGCCGGAAAGCCCAGCGCGCATGGACGCGCGTCTGGGCGGGCCCGAAAAATTCGTTCGCAGCGAGGGCAGCCGCAGGCCGAGTGACCGGTTTCAAAATGGGTGTGCCGAATAGCCCGATAGGGCGGCCAGTCAGCCGCAGGCCAAGTGACCGGTTTTAAAATGGGTGTGCCGCATAGCCCGATAGGGCGGCCAGTCAGCAATCCACAGCCCTTCAGTGATCAATCGTCCTGATGTTTCTGCGGCGGGTGATAGATCCCAAGCGCGATAGCGCGATTAACAATACCGGAGGTTTGTTCAAACGGAAAACCAAAAATCCAGTACATCTTCTTGTCGTACTGCTTGATACGCAGCTCCATTCGTTCATCCATCAGCGGCGTATAAAACCGGTAGCTGGCGATGCTGAACACTATAGCCATAACAACAAAAATGGGGCCGAACGCGCGGAACTTCGGTAAACCACGGTTGAAAACCAGTACCAGCAAACACAACATAATATTCAGCGAGGCAAAGCTATAGCGCTCGGTAAGGGCGTAGTCGAGATACGAATAGGGCGCCCTGCCGAGGGCCACGATAAACGCGGCCGCCATCATAAACAGCGTGAAAAAATGCAGATGAGTAAGGCGTCTGTCCAAGGCATCGCGCCCCATTATCCAACAGATAAAAGACACAATCGCCACGCCCGCGACAAGCGCAGCGGGCAGCGAGCCAAAGCTCAGCCCACTACCGACCATCGCAAGAAAATAGCCAATCTGATGACAGGGCATCTGCCAAAAGTAGAGCAACAACTGACTAATCGTATTGACGCTGGAGAACTGATAACGAAACAGCGCCAACACCAGCACACCCACCACCAGCCAAATCACCAAATCTAATGGTGAACGCTCCTTCATCACCCACACCTGCCAGGCAATATAGATAGCACCCAGCAACCAGATTACCTGGCCAGATGCCAACGTAAAGGTA
Source organism: Halieaceae bacterium (assembly GCA_047618115.1). GTDB lineage: Bacteria > Pseudomonadota > Gammaproteobacteria > Pseudomonadales > Halieaceae > CALJGI01. Next base: position 1,082 of record JBLHKV010000152.1, read on the forward strand.
CTGGCGAAAGCGAACAAAAGGGCGAGCAGGAAACGCAGCGGCGAGGCTTTTTGCAAAAAGCGCAGAGACAAAAAAGCATAAACGCAGACGTAGTAAAAAGCAAAGGAGGACATTGCCCAAAGCATCAAACCGTAGGCGCGAGGCTGGCAGAGCACCAGCACCGCCACCAGTAAAACCAGCGAGAAATGCCGGCGTTCGACTCGGCGCGCATTAGCATCGTCGGGGGTTAAAGCATAAGCATACAAAAACGCCAGCAGTGGCAGCGCCAAATTCGCGACGAAGGTAAGGGTGCGGAAATTGACCTCACCCTGGAGTTGAAACAAACCGTAGTAAACCGCACGTGACACGCTGGTGCGGTGATCATTGTACTGGGCGAAGAGCGCGCCAAGTTGACCCTCCAGCGTTTTGGCATCCTCCATATTCAAAACAAATTCGAGAATATCGAGGATGTCGTCGTGAAACGGAACGTTCAAGGCGCGCTGGGCCAAAAACCAGGCGAAGGCCAACAACACGGCCAGCGTCGCAAGGGGGTAAAAGCGTTTAGAGATCACCGTGTACGGCTCGCCTGAACAGTTGCGTATACTCTGCAACCGAAAATGCAATGGGATTGCCCGCCGCAGTGGCATCCAGTACCGCCATCGCACCTATACGATCCGCTTCGCTATCGTCTATGCCAATCGCGGCCAGGCTATGGGGAATACCGAGTTGTTCGCGAAACGCCAATACCCAGTGCAGAAATCCGCCAAAACTGGCGTCGGATAAACCCAGATGAATCGCCGCGCGGGTCACGCTGGAATCAACAGCCGCTGCGTTGGCCTTGAGTACATAGGGCATTAATATCGCATTGAGTAGCCCGTGGTGAGCGTCGTAAACCGCCCCCAATGAATGTGCCAGCGCGTGCATGGCACCGAGACCACGTTGAAACGCCGTGGCACCCATACTGGAGGCCACCAGCATTTGCATTCGCGCTTCCAGATCGTTGCCATCCGCGCAGGCCCGGGGCAAATAGTCGTGTACCAGGCGAATTCCCTCCAGCGCAATACCAAACGCCATGGGGTGAAAGGAGGTGGCTGACAACGCCTCCAGGTTGTGTGACAAAGCGTCCATACCGGTGGCCGCAGTGAGATGCGGCGGCAGACCTACCGTCAGCTCCGGGTCCAGTATCACTTGTGCCGGCAGCATACCGGGGTGAAAAATAATGCGCTTGCACTGAGCACACTCATCGGTGATCACCGCGGCGCGCCCCACCTCGGAACCGGTTCCAGCGGTTGTCGGTACGGCCACGACCGGCGCCATGGCCGCGGCATCTACCCGCGTCCAGTTATCGTCGACATCGGCGTAGTCGAAAAGCGATCCCGATTGCCCAGCCAACAAAGCAATGGACTTGCCGGCATCGATGGCAGAACCTCCGCCGAAGGCGACAACGCCATCGTGACCGCCTTCCCTGAACATCCGGGCACCGGCTTCGACATTGTCTCCGGTGGGGTTACCTTTAATGGCGCTGAAGCAGGCAACGGCCAGTCCGGCGGCTTTGAGTTGCGCCAGCACGTCACGTGTCATATCCATCCCGGCCAAGCCAGGGTCGGTTACCAGCAGCGGCGAGGCCATGCCTAAGCCTCGACAAAAACCCGGTAATTCGGCAACGGTGCCGACTCCCACGCGCATCGCCGTGGGGTAATTCCAGCTCGCCGTCAACGACTCCAATTCAGATGATTTCAAAATAACGCTGCATCTCCCAATCGGTAATATGCTGGCGGAATTGACGCTCCTCCCAGTCGCGGGTGGTCGCGTAGTGGTCGACAAACGCGTCTCCGAACAGCTCGCGAGCAACGCTGGACCGGCGCAGACCCCCGGCAGCTGCGCTGAGAGTCTGCGGCAAGGCGAGATGCGCAGCGTGGGTTTGGTCGTAGGCGCTACCCCTCACCTCGTCCTCTGGCTCCCACTGTTGTTCTATGCCATACAGGCCAGCGGCCAGCGCCGCGGCTAACGCTATATAAGGATTGGCGTCGGCCGATCCCAGCCGGAACTCAACCCGCTGAGATTGCGCCGAGCCCGGAATAACACGCAGCGCCGTAGTGCGATTCTCAACCCCCCAGGTCGCATCGGTAGGCGCCCAAAAGCCCGGTATCAGCCTCGAATAGGCATTGACCGTTTGCGCCATCATCGCCAGCAACTCTGGCATCAGACGCTGCTGACCGGCAACAAAATGGCGCTGCAGGGCACTCATATGGTGTTGTGCGCCCTCCTCAAAAAATACCGATTCGCCGCTGGCCTTATCGAACAAGGACATATGTATATGGCCACTTTGGCCGGGGTAATCGTTGGACCACTTAGCCATAAAGGTGGCCATCATCTCGTTGCGTTGGGCCCAGACCTTACAGAATGTTTTGAACAGCGCCGCCTTATCGGCCGCCGCCGCCGCGCCATCTACAGCGATGGCTGCCTCCAGTACGCCGGGACCGGTTTCGGTGTGCAAGGCCTCCAGGGGAAAGTCCATTTCTTCACCCAGCGCCAGCAGGTCTTCATACCAGGAAGCGTGTACGGTATTGCGCAACACTGAATAGCCAAAAAAGCCCGGGGTAGCCGGTTGCAGGTTTCTATAGCCTTTGGCGCGAGCCGAATCGGGCGTTTCTCGAAACAGGAAGAACTCATATTCAAACGCCGCCTTCACCGCAAGGCCCGCTGCATCGGCTCGCTGTAACACGCGCTCCAGCAAGCCGCGCGGACAGATGGCCGCCGCCGGGCCGGTAAATTCCGCCAGGAATAACAGCATCCCCGGCTCGAAGGGAATATCGCGGCAGCTCTCGGGGACGATTCTCACAGGGGCGTCCGGGTAACCGGTGTGCCACCCGGTATACGCAACGCCGGGTTGCTCGTAGAGCTGGTCGTTGGAGTCCCAGCCCAGCACCACGTCACAAAAGCCGAAGCCCTTATCGAGTGCTGAAAAAAACTTTTTCCGGCTCATATATTTGCCACGCAACACGCCATCTATATCGAACACGCCGACCTTCACATGCTGCAAGTCCCGCTGTTCGACAATCTGGCGGGCATCGGCTGCTGTCTTGACCGCTCTCGCCTTCATCTATCACTCCCCCGTGTAGCTGACCCGGTAGATGGCGCCGGCGTAGTCGTCCGAAATATAGATCGCTCCGTCCGGACCCTGCGTTACATCCACCGGCCTGCCGCTAATCGTACCATCTACGAGTAGCCCATCGAAAAAGCTGCGCTCCTCGATACGCTCCTCACCGGGTTCGCCGCTGAAGTGCAGCGACACCACCTTATAGCCATCTGCCTCACTGCGATTCCACGAACCGTGCAGCGCGACCAGAGCGCTGCGAGCGAACGCCGGCGGCAACCCGGCGCCATCAATAAACCGCATTCCCAGCGGCGCATTGTGCGCACGAAAATCATGCACGGGTGCAGTGGGACTTCTTTTACCGGCCAGGGGATCGCTCCCCATATCGGGATCGGGAACGTTATCGCCGTTAAAATACGGCCAGCCGTAAAATTTACCCTCGACAATGCGGTTAAGCTCGCAGGGGGGAAATTCATCCCCTAGCATGTCCCGGCCGTTGTCGGTGCCGTAGAGCTCGCCACTCCAGGGCGCCCAGTCAAAGCCCACGGTATTACGCAAACCGGTGGCGATCAGTTCGGGGTTACCGCCGTCGAGATCGAAACGAGTCATGGTGGCGCGGCGCTCGTCCTCCTCCACGCAAACATTGCAGGTTGAACCCTGGCTGAGATACAACTTTTTATCCGGCCCGATCCGCAAACTTTTTTGCCCATGACCACCGTTGCCCGTTAAACCGTCAATAATGACCGTGTAGCTGCCTGCCAGAGCGCGGTTCTGCGCATCGTAGCGGACCCGCCCCACCTGTGTGGACTCGGCCACATAGAGCCAACCATCGACAAGGTCGAGGCCCCGGGGTTTGCGCAGATCGCTCAGCAGCGTGCTCATGCCATCGGCCACACCGTCGCCGTCCTCGTCGCGGTGCAGCACTACCACGTCCCCCACCGAAGGTCGGGATACTAATAAATCGCCATTGGGGGTAAAGCGCAGTAAGCGGGCGCTGCGCAGATCTGGCGCGTACAAGCTCACACTAAAGCCGTCCGGCACCTTATAGCGATCGTTCAATGAGGGCTGCGCTGCCGATGGCAGGCCGTAGCCAGTCAAGCTATAGAGCACGGTCTCCACCGTATAGGCACCTATAGTCCCAGTCGCTATCAATGCCAGAGGCACTAATACCAATACACTCACTACCGTACCCAACAACCACCACACCTTGCGCATTCGCTATCTCCTACATTAATCTGTTCTGGCTATATTGAAGATGTCCGCTATGGGTTGATCCGAACAACGCTTCCCAATGTGCGGTCTCACCCCATTACTTTAACCTCTTTACGCGAATGCGCCGCTTGATTTCGTCCTGTGAAAAAAAATAGCTGCTCATCGACCCGCGCTCCAGATATGCCCTGCCCTGCCTTTCATTGTAGGTGTATCGGTCGGTACCGATCTGCCTCCAGACCTGACCATTCTTCAGATAAATGGTGGATTCCTGCGCGCGGCCCTTCTTCGTTTTCAACACTTCCACGTAGATACGTTCATCGGTTTCAGCCACTATCTTTTTGACGTCTTCACTACCAAACTCTCTATCCACTTCACTGTTGGTAGTCGTCGCTTGCGCCTCTACTGTAGCCTGTGATGCTGGGGCCCCTGTCGTTATCGTCGTTTCGGTAGATCGGCCCGGCGTAATCGCGTCATAGCAGGCCAGTCGGTCATTGTCAGCACCAACCAATCGGCACTGTTTTAACTGACCAGCCAAGTCGTCACCGGCTTGCGCCAAGAGCGTGATAAAAAGAAGTAGCACACCGCACACTCTTATCAGATTAGTCATAATCCTCTCCACTTGTTAATACAAACCCCGGTTGGGGCCCAACTCATTGATTGTATACGAGGATAGTAATTGAAGGACGGCACGGCAAGGCTTTATCCACCATGGTGCTGCCAAGACCGGTTCTTGCCACGCGCATTCGCTGCTAGACTCAGTGCGCACCCCTTGTGAGAAGCACACGATGAACGAAGAACCTACCGAAATTGTCAAAGCCGGACCCGACCAGCACGGGCTGCTCGGCGCCATTCTCGGCGACGCCTTCGCCAACGACCCCGTTATGAATTGGAGCATGGCCAACCCGGCTCTCTATGGCCCCTTCTTTGCGATGCTCGCCAAACAACTATTCTTGCCCCATCAGCAGGCTTATCTCGACAGCGCTAATCGAGGTGCGGCGATGTGGCTGCCGCCCGGCGCTCAGTTCGATATTAAAATGTCGTTCACCCAGATATTATTGATGTTACGCCTAGTGCTGACGCGCGGTCCCGGTGGGCTGAAGCAGCTCTATGAACTAGAAAGTGTTATGGGTAAATACCACCCAAAACAACCGCACTATTATCTGCACGCGATAGGCGCAAGACAGGCACACCAAGGGCTCGGCATTGGTTCCGCCCTCATCAAACAGCTTACACCGCTGTGTGATGAGCAGCAGATGCCGGCATACCTGGAGAGCTCTAGCCCGAAAAACGTGCCTTTGTACGAGCGTCACGGTTTCGAAGTGTTCGATCAGTATCAACTTGGCGGAGCAAACGGACCGTCGCTATGGTTTATGTGGCGAGAACCGCAGGACCCGCGCTAAAGCTGTCCACGCAAACAGGCGAGCGGCATTACCAAACACCCAGATACAACACTGCCAGCGCAGCGGCCCCGGCTGCAAAAGCCTGGGCAACAATTTGTGGGTGTCGCGCTTCGATCATCTTGATTTGTAGCGTAGCTCTATCGGTACCGATGCCACGGGCGACCAGCGGCTTTATCTTTTCGGCTATCGCCACTTCGTCGAACACCCGCTGCACCCGATTGCCCAGATAGATAATAACGTCATCGATAATCAGGTGATCTTGCCGATACTGTAATCTCGACGTTCTCGCCACCCGATACTTATTGGTGTGATCCACCAAAACCAATTTGTCTCCCAGCACACCGATAAAACAATGTGTGGCCTGGTATAGCGCAGCGAGGGAGGAGATGGACGCCATGCAGACAACCAGCATGATCAACGCAGCCACACCCGGCAACCAGCCAATACGCGCGCCTATCAGAATCAACAGGAACAACCCGACAATGGCGTAACCCATCAGCTTTATGCGTTCGCGCACGGCGACCGGTGAACCCAACCAACCTATAGCGGGGTTATTAACATTGAACAGCGCCTCTTCGGGATCGCGTGGAGGAATATACACGCGTTTTCTCAAGCGGTTGATAGTCGCCAGCGCAACGACGATAGCGAGCAGCAACACCGCCAGAATTGCGACCAGCGTTTGCATCCAGGGTACCCAAAGCGTGTTGGGTTTAAACGCCTCGGTCGCTTCACGCAGTTCCACTGAGGAAAACGGCGTCATCGTGTCGCCCACGGTATCATAGCGATAAACGTCGCGATTGAGATCGTCGGCGAGCAACAAAGAATTTTTCCACACACCCAGTGCCTCGGGAAATACCGTATCCGGAAGCGATACGCGCCGCAATGGTTTCCAGTCCGCATCGTAAAGATAAAGACCCACCGCGTTACCGTCCTCCGAGCCGAGCAATGCCCACCATTTATCACCCGTCCTGGCGATCTGCCAAATACGCTCGTGACCCGCCGCGCTGGATGCCTCCGTGGCCAGGCTGCGTCGTTCCAGAACCGATCCAAACCCCACCCTGTCTGGGAGCGCTACCACAATTCTTTGATCGCCCTGATTGATCAGATAAAGCAGGCCGCGGTACATGACCATGCCGCCCGGCGCATCCAGAACCGTTTTTGATAGCGCCAGCAGAGCACCATCGGCGCCGTACATCGACAGCGTATTTCCCGCGGCCTGGCTAACATACACTGTATCGTTGCCATCGATTGTAAAATGGATTGCATTATCCGCTGTGGAACCAGCAGCCGAAGCAACCAGCCCAAACGGCGAGCAAACAGATTCGGCAAGTACACAACGATGCATGCCCGCACCTGTCGCGCCAACACCGACAACCAAAATATCGCCATTACCGAACAGACCCAGCTCCCCCGAAATTTCGCTGAGCCCAAGCTCATCCAGATCCCATGTTTGCAGATGTAACCCGGAGGAATCGTGCTTTAACAGCCGGTTTTCTACCCGGACGTAAAGGTTCTGCTGAAAGTCCGCACGCACAGCCTCGGGCCCACCGCGGTCTACTGGATCTTCCGGCACCCAAATAAAAGTCGACAGCAGATACCCCACCACAATTACCAGTGCCACGATCAGCAGTGGGTAGATGCCGAAGGTCTCGACGCGAGTGCGCTCAATCTCCGAACTCACATCGGCGCGCTCTGAAAGTCTCAGTGCAAACAGATTGGGCCTGCCCCGCTCGGGTGCAGCATCGGGGTTGGAGTCGAAGTCGGGTTCGGGTTCGGGTTCGGGTTCGGGTTCGGGTTCGGGTTCGGGTTCGGGTTCGGGTTCGGTTTGCGGTTCTGAGTCAATAACAGGAAATACCGGAGGCTCTAGATTGACCACCTCCGCGATAACGGGTTTGGCACCCGTACGCGCCAGGGCCATAAAGGCCTCGTTGACTTGTTCCCGTTCGAGATCGTGGTGGAGGATATGGGGTTCACCATCGAATAAGCGGTCGAGCCCCGGCCCCTGCTCAATATTGAGCAGCGTGGAGATACGTGATTTTACGGCTTCAAGGTCCTGTCCTTCGGCCAATTCACCGGCAAATAACAGATGATATCTATCCATTGCTAGCCCGCGGTCGTTTCATCCCTGTTTCTCGGAGCGAGGTCGACACCCATACGGTGCCGCGCCGGCCTTATCATGCCAATTCAATCGGGAGCTGTAAACGTCGGTGGCAACTATTGCAAGCCGACAGGGGCTTGAGCAGACTCGCGCTCCTGACCAGATCCACATAGCCATAAGTAGAGTCTCAGTGAGTACTAGCACGTTATCCTTGCTAACGATGAACTTCCTTGAGCCTGAGGGAATTGATTACCATCAGGCCAAGCAAAGGTTGCTGAATTATCTGCAGGAAACTGGAAGCTCCGGAGAACAAATCGGCCTCGAGATGGAAAGGTCGCCCTGGTATCTACCAGTGGTATGATTAGGATCTAAGCAATGAACTCAGCCCCCTACTCTGCAGTCCCCTCTTCTTCAACAGGCTCTTTTTCAAGGATAATAGACGTTTGATTTGGGTAAACCCACATAGCCCCAGTGATCATGTCCGTAATGCCCAAGTCTATAAATACAGCTCCGCTAACCCCTGCTCCGGACGCAGAACTCTTGAGCCGCGTAGTTGCGGGGATATAGCCATCTGCTTCACATTGAACCAGAATATCATCCTTATCCTTGCCGACTTCAATTGTGTTTTGCCTTTGGCTTACTTGTCCCAAAACACCGTCTCCA
>JBLHKV010000153.1:0-9509 GCA_047618115.1 Halieaceae bacterium
ATGTTAAAGAAAATTGGTTTGCTACAAGGGCAAATGCGAGACGAACGAGTTGTAGCTGTTATTACTTTAGATCCGGCCTTAGGCCATGCGGTGAGCGAACAGAGCCTAGAAAGCATAAAGGTTCCTGCCCTAGTTCTGGGCTCCTTAGAAAATGACTTCCTGCCCTACGCCGTACATTCCAAATATTATGCAAACCATATTCAAGGTGCGAATTTAGTAGGTATTGAACAAGGCGCTGGTCATTTTGTGTACATCGACGAATGCAACTCTGACCGGGAAGTAAAAGGCGTATCTTTGTGTAAGGATCGAGAAGGTGTAGATCGCAAGGCAATACAAAAACAAATACTCGAGCATGTATTTGGCTTTATTTATAGAAATGGTTTTAGCTACAAACCATAAAGTTTGAAGAAGGCGGGGCTAATAATTCGCCTGTTTGTTTAGCATAGCAACAATCATCTAAAGGTTTCTGATTATTTGAAGTAAAAACAGAGCTAATAATAATTTTTGAATGAATGCATAACAAGCACTTTAAGTCGGGACAAAACAGCTGGCTTTGTTTCGCATCTCAACAAGTATAGCCAACCATTTTGTCCACTTAAGTGGGCGTTATGCAGTATGAAAATTCGGAGTTGGTTCCATTAAGATTGATGCAAAGTGTACACATAGCGGTGGCAATTGGGGCTTTGTGAGATGATTTTGGTGTCGGAATACGCGAGGCAAAGATATTGGCGCCCCGTACAACTGATACACTCGTTTTGCTGTCCCTCACGTCAAGCTTCAACGTCCGGTTATGGCACAGATTAGCCTGTCACAACCCACAAATAATCCATCCACGAGCGTCCGTTTTCAAGGGTGAGGCCTGTAGAAGGGGTGCAGTCTGACAGGGCAATAATCCACTTTTGCCCCACTACTAACGCCAACTAACGCTCTTATCAGGAGCCTGTCCAATCCGCAGTCGCCCGTTAGCCTTTTGAGCATTTCACAGGATTGGAGGCTCTAGGCTGAAACTCTAAAATCAGAGAAGGTTTGTATATATCAGAAGGATAAATGGTGCCCCGGAGACGATTCGAACGTCCGACATCTCCCTTAGGAGGGGAGTGCTCTATCCAGCTGAGCTACCGGGGCGAAAGCGGAGATATTACAGATATCCCCGCATAAGCTCCACTGCTAACTTATATACGTCGACTATGGAGCTATCTTTCCATTTTGAGGTCAAAGCACTAAGCTACAGCGTCTCAGACGACTGATTTACCCTTCATTCTTAATCCTCAGGAAATCGCATGCTGGATACCCGCCCACTATTGTTGGCCACAGACTTTCCGCAAATTTATCGAAGCCCGTTAGCGACGCTTCAGGTAAATTTGGGATATTTGTGCAATATGAGTTGTGTCCATTGCCACGTGAACGCCGGCCCGACGCGTACCGAGCTGATGACACGCGCAGTGATAGACACTGTACTGGCTGTCGTCGATCGGTTTGATATTAAGACGCTGGATTTGACGGGTGGCGCGCCCGAATTGAACCCAAACTTCAGATATCTGGTAAAAGCTGCCAGCGACCGTGGAGTGGAGGTTATCGATCGTTGTAATTTAACCGTATTATTGGAACCGGGTCAGGAGGATCTGGCGGATTTTTTGGTTGAGCAAAAGGTGACGATAACTGCTTCACTACCGTGCTACCTGGAAGAAAATGTGGAGAAGCAACGTGGCAAAGGCGCTTACTCAGATAGTATTCAAGTGCTTCAAATGTTAAATGCGCTGGGATATGGACGCGACCCGGCCTTGCAGCTAAACCTGGTTTACAATCCGATTGGGCCCGTGTTACCTCCCTCCCAGGATTCCCTGAAGGTAGATTACGACCGTGAATTGGGCGAACGTTTCGGGATAGTCTTCAATGAGTTGTACACAATAACCAATATGCCCATTAGTCGTTTCGGCGCGGTACTTCTGGCCAAGAACCAGTTCACGAGTTACATGAGCTTGCTGCGAGATAGCTATAGCGACGCAAACCTTGACGGTGTTATGTGCAAGTCGCTGGTGAGCGTCGATTGGCAGGGCGATCTGTACGATTGTGACTTCAATCAAATGCTGGAAACACCTATGCAGCTTCCCTCCAGGCCTCGTGCGCAGCTTAGTGACTTACTTCAGGTCGACGATCTGGCAGATCTGCCAATCTCTGTCGGGGAGCACTGTTTTGGTTGTACTGCAGGGCACGGCAGTAGCTGTGGTGGTGCGCTGGACGACTCGCTCAACAACTGATGTTGTGGAGTATAGTTATTCCTGTGCTCAACGAGGCAGGTAGGCTGAGGGCCTGTCTGGAGAGCTTGCAACAGTTTCGATCGCAGGCAGAAATTATCGTGGTTGATGGTCACAGCACCGATCAATCACTGCTGGATATCGAACCTCTGTGTGATCAGGTACTTGCGTCTTTACCTGGCCGAGCCAGGCAGATGAATCAAGGCGCCAGCATTGCCTCAGGTGACTGGCTATTGTTTTTACACGCTGATACGCGATTGCCTGATTTGCCAACAGGTGTGAGCCCGCAGTTGGACCATCCCGCAAAGCATTACCTTTGGGGTTTCTTCCCGGTGGCCATGAGTAACAAGGCGACCCGATTTCGCGTAATAGCGTGGTTTATGAACCGCCGCTCGACACTGACTGGGGTCGCCACTGGTGATCAAGCGCTCTATGTGAAGCACGATACCTATCGCGAACTTTCCGGTTATGCCGACGTGCTACTGATGGAGGATGTGGAAATCTGCAAGCGATTACGGCAGCTTTCACCTCCCTTAATCCAGCCTGTCGAGGTTATTAGTTCGGCGCGACGTTGGGAACAGCATGGCTTTATACGAACTATTTTTACGATGTGGGGATTGCGCTTAGCCTATGTATTGGGTGTAAGCCCCAAACGCCTGGCTCGTATTTACTATGGGTGATCGCGACGACAGATTGGTAATTCAATTTGCCCGAGAGCCGTTTGTGGGTAAAGTAAAAACGCGTATGCAGCCTGAACTTAGCGTATTTCAGTCGCTGGCTTTGCACGAGGCCTTGGTGGAGCATATCTGTCTTAGCGTAATGGAGGCAGGGGTTGCGGCAGTACAGCTTTGGGTGGCGGGAAACGTCGACCATCCTCTGTTCTTAAGACTTTCCGAAGCTGGTGTGGCAGGCGTCCACCAGCAGCGGGGGGCAGATCTGGGTGTGCGCATGTCTACCGCCCTGCACCAGGGTTTGAGTTGCTATAAAAAGGTAGTGTTAGTTGGTAGCGATTGTGTACATCTCGATAAAGACTACCTTGAACAGGCGTTTTCGGCGTTGGATGCATGTCCTTTGGTTTTTGGGCCCGCCGCAGATGGTGGCTACGTACTGGTTGGAGTAAGGGGCGTAGTACCAGATGTATTTACAGGGGTACAGTGGGGTAGCGCGAAAGTGATGGAGCAAACTCGAAAGCGTAGTGAAATGGTGGACACTGTCTGGTTGGAGCTGGATTCACGCGCTGATATCGACAGGCCGAGTGATTTGAAGTTACTGGAAGGCGTGATAAGCGGAGCCTGGTAGGGGATGGCTTCTGCTCAGGCTTGCGCCCGGACGGGGGTCGCTTGGCGTGTCTCTGGGACCGCTGCGCGCTGATAGAGCAGCCAGGCCACCGCGGTGCAATAGCTGAGATTGGTTTGCAGTTCTGCGTCGGGATTACTCAAAAATTGGCGCTGGCTTGCCAGGCCCCGGACGCGGCTCGCTTGATCGGGGTCGAATGCCAGGTAGTTATCCCATATGTCGCGATGTTGTGCCGAGGTGATGTGAAAGATGCCTAGGCTGTCCTTTCGCTCTGAGAAGAGGCCGAGATCTGGAGGGGCAGTTGCAGCGCAGACCAGAAACTCTTCGGCGGCTGTGCTCCACGCTCCAAGATACTTTAGCGTGGGCTTGATAACCTGTTCCTTCAGGTGCTCTGCGGTAACGTACATGCCGACTACCCTCCTCGTGGTATTGTCGCCATCAATCTGCTAGCAAATTGCCGGTCAGTTACCGGCAATTTCCTGATTTTTAACATATTTTTTAGAAAAAGCCAATGTTTTTAATACTTTACGGGTGATTTGTTAGGTTTTTTCTGGATATATGGCGTAAATGAACAATTTAGGGGGTCAGATGAGTGGGGCTAGACCACGTTTCACATGACGTCGGAATAAGTCAATACTGTACATTTATTTTTTTATTGGCGTTGTGCTGATCGGCATCTGGATCAACATTTCTGGTTATAATTTGCGCAGCTTGAGATGACGCACCAAAATGGTGCGGTACTAGCCGCCGGCGAATTTTACGGTATGCCCCCTGGATTCCAGCAGCGCTCGACAGGCATCGCGTTTGTCCCCCTGAATTTCAACGTTGCCATCCTTTATCGAACCACCGGTACCACAGGTTTGTTTAAGCTCCTTGGCAAGTTTCTTCAGATCTGTGGGCTCCAGCTCGAGCCCGCTGATCGTGGTAACGGCTTTACCGCCACGACCTTTGGTTTCTCGTCGAATCCTGATGACACCATCGCCGTCGCGAGTTGGGTGTCTTTGGCTGCAGACACATGTTGCTATAGGACGCCGACATTGGGGGCAGTGTCGTCCGGCCTCGGTTGAATAGACCAAAGAGGTATTTTTTGATTCGCGCTTGGCCATAAGAAATCGTCCACGTATCTACTATAGTCAGTATAATGCCCGAGCACTATATTGGGAGTAGCTTTGAGTGAGTGTTAACAAGTCGGTAGAGGAGCTGGTTGAGCAGGTCCTGGAATTGCAAACCCAGATGTCGTTTCAGGAGGATGTGATTGTCACATTGAACGACCAGGTTACACAGCTGCAAAAAGATGTTGAGGCGCTCAATCTGCGTTGGTCCCAAACGCGAGACCAAATTCGAGAGCTTAGCGAGACCGATGAAAGTGCGGGGGGGGAGTCACCACCACCACACTACTGATCAGCAGGGACAGACATCCTCTGCCTGCAGGCCTTTGTCACTATCCACGACGTCGAACTCTACCCGCTCTCCATCCTTCAGTGCTCGTCTGCCTTCGCCACGAATCGCCCGAAAGTGAACAAAAATGTCGCCGCCATCGTCGCGAGTAATAAAACCAAAGCCCTTGTTGACGTTGAACCACTTGACCTCGCCCTGTTCGCGATCGGAGTCTTGCTCTTCATAGTATGAATGAGAGTTACCACCGCTATTGGTGGCACCGAGTATAATATTGGTAAGTAAAGCGCACAGTGTGAATGCTATAAAGCCGTCAAGCTGAAAACTCAAGGGCATCAATTCTGTGCCATTTTGTTGGAAGCTTGAATAGAGGGTGGAGAAAACCGCCGCAACGGCGATGCTGATGATAAGTTTGATTAGAAATGACATTGTTTATCTCTTTGATTATATACAATCGTATTATGGCTGCATGATACGCTATAAAAGGCTCAGTTGTGCGAGTAGCTCCTCAAGTTTGCCAAGTGCAATTTTGAGGTCGTGCAGTTTTTGCCTCTCGCCTGCCACCACTTCGGCAGGCGCTCTATCGACAAACTTGGCATTCTCCAGTTTGCCGCTGACGCGCTCCAACTCTGTCCGGAGTCGATCAATTTCTTTGTTCAGTCGCTCCTCCTCCGCGGCTTTATCGATCAGGCCGGCCATTGGCACCAGTACTTCCAGACTACCAATCAACTGCGTGGAGGCTGGCGGAGCAATCTCGTCTTCCTCCAGCCAGCGGATGGAGCTCAGTTTTGCCAACTTGTTCAACAACTGTTCGTTTTGCTGCAATCTGGATTTGTCCGTAGCCTTACCATTTCTAAGCAAAACATTCAGCGGTGTGGCTGGAGAAATATTCATTTCTCCGCGAATGTTACGGATGCCAATAATTACGCCCTTTAGCCAATCGATGTCCGCCAGCGCTGCCGAATCCAGCTTGTCATCGTCGGCTATCGGATAGGGTTGTAACATGATGGTTGGACCACTTCGTCCGGCCAACGGGGCGACACGCTGCCATATCTCCTCGGTAATAAACGGCATAAAAGGGTGGCATAGCCGCAGGGTAGCTTCGAGGACCGTTATCAGCGTTCGCCGGGTTCCAGTTTTTATCGCAAAACTTGCATCCTCGTCCCACAGTACTGGCTTGGATAATTCTAGATACCAGTCACAATATTCGTTCCAGATAAATTCGTACATGGCCTGGGAGGCGAGGTCAAAGCGGTAGTTTGCAAGGGTTCGTTCAACTTCAGCTTCAGTTTCCTGGAGACGCGAGATAATCCATCGATCGGCCAGACTCAATTGATACTCGGTGTCCGATCCCATGCCGCAATTCTCACCCTCGCAATTCATCAGTACATAGCGGGCGGCATTCCAGATTTTGTTGCAGAAATTTCGGTTACCTTCAATGCGCCCAATATCAAACTTGATATCCCGGCCCGTTGAGGCCAACGAGTAATAGGTAAATCGCAGGGCGTCGGTACCGTAGGGGTTGATTCCGTCGGGAAATTCCTTGCGGGTCTGTTTCTCGATGCGTTTGGCCATTTTGGGTTGCATCATGCCGGCGGTGCGTTTGGTTACCAGACTTTCCAATTCTATCCCATCGATTAAATCTATAGGATCTAACACATTGCCCTTCGACTTTGACATTTTCTGGCCATCTGAATCGCGCACCAGCCCGTGTACATATACCGTGTGAAAGGGTATTTCCTTACGGAAATGCAACGTCATCATTATCATCCGTGCTACCCAGAAGAATATGATGTCAAATCCGGTAACGAGTACCGAGCTAGGATGATATCGCTCCAGCTCGGCCGTTTCCTCCGGCCAACCCAGAGTGGAAAAGGTCCATAACGCCGAGGAAAACCAGGTGTCGAGTACGTCTTCATCGCGGCTCAGCGTTAACTCCTCGCTAAGTTGATACTTGTCTCGAATGCTGTTTTCATCGGGACCAACGTAGATATTGCCTTCGGCATCGTACCAGGCTGGGATGCGGTGGCCCCACCATAACTGACGAGAGATACACCAGTCCTGGATGTCCCGCATCCAGGAAAAATAGGTGTTCTCCCATTGTTTCGGTACAAACTCAATCGCTCCGGACTCCACCGCCTCAATCGCTGGCCCGGCGAGAGCTTTTGCGTCGACATACCACTGATTGGTCAGGTAGGGCTCGATGATCACCCCGGACCTTTCACCGCGTGGCACCTTGAGGGTGTGATCTTCCACCTTCTCCAGTAAGCCGAGCGCCGCGAGATCCGCTACCACCCGGGTTCGCGCTACCTCTCTGTCCAGGCCTCGGTATGCGGCTGGCGCATTGTCATTGATGGCTGCCGCGTCCGTGAGGATGTTAATCATCTCCAGGTCGTGACGCTTACCCATCTCGTAGTCATTGAAATCGTGGGCCGGGGTTATCTTCACGCATCCAGTGCCGAACTCGCGATCCACATAATCGTCGCCAATGATAGGTATCAGGCGGTCCGTCAAAGGCAGTGCGATATGTTGCCCAATCAAATGTTGATAGCGTTCGTCATCGGGATGTACTGCTACGGCAGCGTCTCCTAGCATGGTTTCAGGTCTGGTGGTAGCGACTACCAGGCTGCCCGGGCCATCGGCCAGCGGGTAACGCAAATGCCACAGAAAACCTTGCTCCTCTTCGGATACCACCTCGAGATCTGATATTGCAGTGTGTAGCGAAGGGTCCCAGTTCACCAGGCGATTACCGCGGTAGATCAAACCCTCGTCGTATAGACGAATAAAGACCTCCTGTACCGCTGCAGACATGCCGGGGTCCATAGTGAAGCGTTCCCGCGACCAATCCATGGACGCGCCCATGCGACGTAGCTGTCGGGTAATGGTGCCTCCAGATTCCTCTTTCCACTCCCAGACTTTATCGATAAAGCCCTCGCGGCCCAATTCCTTGCGACTGCTACCCAGATTTTCCAGCTGGCGTTCGACTACCATCTGCGTGGCGATGCCGGCGTGGTCTGTACCCACTTGCCACAAGGTGTCGCAGCCGCGCATGCGGTGGTAGCGGATCAGGGCGTCCATTAACGCTTCCTGAAAGCCATGTCCCATGTGCAGGCTGCCCGTGACGTTGGGTGGCGGGATCATTATGCTATAGGGAGTACCCTCGGCAGAGGGCTTAAAATAGCCTTCACTCTCCCATTGTTGGTACCAACGGGTTTCTATGTTTGCCGGTTGAAAGGTTTTGTCCATGTATTAAAAACAGTCTCTGGCGGATTAGCGGATATCGTGCTTTTCCAGCGGATAACCGCGCTCCTTGTAGAATTTATAGCTGTTGCGCAGGGCGTCGCGACAAGATGGTTCCTGAACCACGATTTCGCTTACCCGCTCGAATCTACCAACAAAGGCCGGAACTTCCAGGTCTAGATTTATCATCACGTCGCGATGATTGCCTGGTTGCTCGCCCCAGCCGATGCCGATAGGTTGTCCCCGATTTTCGTCGACCAAAGAGTGTGGAACGAAGCTGGCAGGGTTAAAGCTCCACAGCAATTCATCCACCGTTTTGGCTGTTGATTCATCGGCTGTGTGCACGTAGATATTGTGTCCTTTTCTCACAATTTGTTCAGCAAGTTTACAGGCGAAGAGTAATCTTTGCTGAATCTCGTGGTGAGTGAGTACGTAAAAGTCTACGCGCGTCATATCCTGCTCAGTTTCCTGATTGGTCCAGAAGATATTGACTCAAAAGCCCAACCGGACGGCCGGTAGCACCCTTGGCCGCGCCGCCCATCCAGGCCGCTCCGGCGATATCGAGGTGGGCCCAATTGTACTTGCTTGCGAATCGCGAGAGAAAGCACGCGGCCGTAACGCTGCCAGCTTCGGGGCCGCCAATGTTGGCCAGGTCTGCAAAGTTGCTGTGTAGCTGGCTTTGGTACTCGTCCCAAAGCGGCATGCGCCAGGCTCGGTCAAGGGCTTTTTCTCCCGCTCCGACCAACTGAGCCGCTAATTCATCGTTGTTGCTGTAAAGTGCCGCAGCCGGCTTGCCAAGGGCAACCACGCAAGCACCAGTAAGCGTGGCAATGTCGATAACCGCCTTGGGCTGGTATCGCTCGGCATAGGTAAGCGCATCACATAGGACCAGCCGTCCCTCTGCATCGGTATTGAGAACCTCGATCGTCAAGCCAGACATGCTGGTCACGACATCTCCGGGCTTGGTTGCATTTCCCGCGGGCATGTTTTCTGCGGCGGCCACGATGGCCACTACGTTTATTTTGAGATCCATTTCTACCAAGGCTCGCATAGTGCCAAATACGCTGGCTGCACCGCACATGTCAAATTTCATCTCGTCCATTTTGCCGCCGGGCTTAAGGCTGATACCACCGCTATCAAAGGTGATGCCCTTGCCGACTAGAACAATGGGTTTGCTCTTTTTTGAGCCACCGTTGTACTCCATAACGATCAACTTGGCAGGCTCCACGGTCCCCGCAGTGACGGATAAAAGTGAGCCCATACCCAGTGCTTTCATCTGCTTTTCTTCGAGAATTTTACAGCTGAGCTTTTCGCAGCTGCTGG
>JBLHKV010000154.1:0-9441 GCA_047618115.1 Halieaceae bacterium
TGCTGTTGACTCCCATGGAATTTACTATGTCTACCGCATCGAAACGCACCCGGCGCAATAACACCGATCCTGAATCAACCCGTCAGGAGATTCTTCAAGCTGCGCTGGAAGTTCTGGCCAAAGATGGTCGCGAAAGCCTGAGCGTCAGCGAGGTGGCACGGCGCGCCGGCGTAAACCGTGGTACAGCCTATCAGCACTTTCCCACTCGTGAAGATTTGGCTCATGCCACGGCCAAATGGGTGAGTGAGAGGATGTACGAGGAGTTTTATGGTGACGCTGAAGTCATGCGGCAGCGCAATGAACCCTATCCCCCTGAGCTAGCCCAGCAGCGGCTGTCGTCTTTTGCGATGAAAAATCCCGAGCTCAGTCAGGCTTGGCTGTTTGATGTTATGACGACCGAAGGGGAGGTAACCGATCGCTTTTGGAAGGAATACGTGGATCAGTTGCAAGAATTTGTCGACCAGGGTTACGGTCGCAAGGACATAGATGTGGAGGTTTTCGCCTTCACCACTCTGGTGAGTTCCCTGATGTGGCCAATTTGGGTGGGCGCTCATTCCAAGGGCGGTAAATCGCGCAAGAAAATGCAAAATCGCTTTACCGATGAAATGATGCGCTTGGTCTTATTTGGGTCGCTGGTGCCCGAGCATCATGCCGACCTGATCAAGATGTATGAATAGCCCGCCTTTTATTTTATAGTCAACAATGGTGTTGACTACGAGGCCGCTGGGCACTAGTGTATGCGCATCAGTTAACTGCGCCAAAAAAAGGAGCTAGAAGGTTATGTTTAAAGCCATTTTTATCGATAAGAATGATTCGCAGCAGGAAGTTTCGATTGCCTCTCTGGAGAAGAATGCCCTTCCTGAGGGTGATGTGTTGGTGCGCGTGGATTACTCGACCATTAATTATAAAGACGCTTTGGCGATCTCGGGCGCTTCACCTGTTGTGACAGGTTTCCCCATGGTCCCGGGAATCGATTTGGCCGGTGTTGTCGAAGAAAGTAATCACTCGACTTGGAAAGCAGGAGACAAGGTTGTCCTCAATGGCTGGGGCGTGGGAGAGGGACACTGGGGTGGTTTGGCCCAGTATGCCAGGCTGAAGGGGGAGTGGCTGGTTGCGCTCCCGAAAGCATTCGATACTCGTCAGGCCATGATTATCGGTACCGCAGGTTACACCGCAAGCCTTTGTGTTGATGCATTGGTCGATCACGGCATCACACCCGACTCGGGTGAGATTCTGGTGACCGGTGCCAGCGGAGGCGTTGGCAGTATCGCTATTGCACTGCTGGCTAAAGCGGGCTTCAAGGTCGTAGCCTCAACGGGAAAAGTGGCGGACAGTGATTATCTGACCGGGCTGGGAGCGTGTGAAGTTATGGATCGGACAGCATTGTCAGAAAAGGGTAAACCTATGCAGCGTGAACGCTGGGCAGGTGTGGTCGATGCCGTGGGTAGCTACACCCTGGCGAACGCCTGCGCGCAAACTCGTTACCGGGGTGCAGTCGCTGCTTGCGGTCTGGCTCAGGGTATGGATTTCCCTGCAAGCGTCGCGCCATTCATTTTGCGAGGTGTCACTCTGTTCGGGATCGATAGCGTGAGGGCGCCGATGGAGATGCGCGAAAAAGCATGGTCGAGACTGGCTCGAGACCTGGATGCCGACACTCTGGAAACCGTGGCAAATGACATTACTCTCGAGCAGGCGATGACTGTGGCCGGTGACATGCTGGCCGGTAAGGTGAAGGGCCGTCTCGTGGTTGATGTTAATAGCTGATGCAAAAGCAGGCTTGATTCTTGATGGGCAAGCGTAAAAAGTGTTGCTAAATGATCGGTAGAGATCGTGTTGCCGTCGTAACCGGCGCCAGTTCGGGCATCGGTCTCGAAATTGCAAAGGCGCTAGCCAGTATGGGGTGGCGCATTATTGCGGCGGGTCGCAATCCCGCCCGATGCGCCTCCGCGGAAACTGAGATTAGGTCAAGTGCTACGGTCGTTGATGTCACGATGTTGCAAGCGGATCTTGCACTGATGGGCGCTGCGACAGCGTTGGCAGAACAAATTACGGGGCTAACCGATCGGATTGATATCTTGATCAACAATGCCGGCGGTATGACCAGTGATTTGACGATCACTGCAGATGGGCTCGAGTCGTGTTTTGCTGGAAATCATCTCGGCCCATTCCTGTTGACCAATCGATTGCTGCCTTTGCTACGTCGTACTGCAGCCGAGTTGCCCGCTGGTAGCGTGCGGATCATAAATACTTCTTCAGATGGCAGCGAAATGATACCGAGGTTGAATTTTGCCGATCTGCAAAACCTCGAAAGCTTTTCTCCCGGTGCCGCTTATTGTAGTGCTAAGCTAGCCAACGTGATGTTTGCGAGGGGGTTGGCTCAGCGCCTCGCTGATGATGGCATTTTGGCATTTTCTGTACATCCCGGCACGGTTGCATCCAACTTCGTCAGCCATGTTCCCGATTCGACTCGGCAATACATAGAAACCCTGGAGTCGATCACTCCCGCTGAAGGAGCGAACACGCTGATCTGGCTGGCCACTACTGCGCCCGAATTACTGGAAAGTGGTGGATATTATTGTAAGCGAAAATTGCGCGAGGAAAATCCACATGTTCAAGTTGAACACGCCATTGATCAGCTCTGGATAGAGAGTGAGAAGCTGATCCGTACCACCGGGTTCGACGGGAGTGAGCCGCCTATGCCGATTGGGTAAAGCACCATCTTTCAGGCGAGCCTTATCTTTGGCACGATAAAAGGCAGATCCATTGAAGTTTTAATTCCCGCTGTCGCGGCGCAGACATAGGGCACCGCATTGAGCACTCTGTAGGCAGTGAGTGATCCCATAGCATTCGACATGCGTTCCTTTTCCACCGGGAAGCTGATATAGGCACTGACAGGTGCCTCACCCAGGGCCAGAACGTGCCAGCCGTTGCCACGCAAGTCCCAATCCTGATCGATGTCGAGTGTGCAGTACCAGTTGAGGCGAAACCGTATCACTGATTTCCCATTTGCGACGCCGGACACCGTGATGCGTTGCGCGGCGACAGTGCCGCCCTCGATTGGCGATCCCCCGGGGAGCAGAAAGCGCTCACGAGCATTTGCCGTCTCGCCAAATACCTCAAAGCCGTCGAGGTGCACGCCGATTGCGTCAGCCACTACTTGTACGGATTGAATAAACCCTTGCGAGACATGGTCGAGTATTCCTTTATTGAACTCATCGCCCGGCTCACGCCCGAAGCCCATGCCGTCAATGATCTGTACATCCGGGCAGCTGGCCGGGAGATCGGCAAACTCGTCGATGGTCAGACTCTCCATACTGCGCGACATTGCCAGCGTGGCGAGAGGAAGAACGTCCGAACTGAAACCGGGACTGCTGCCGGTTGCGTGTATTGAAGCGTTACCGCGACTGCAGGCCTCCTGGGTGCGCCGTCGGACTTCCGAATCCATGCGCTTTGGTTCAAGGTAGTCAACACGAGAGGTTACGATGTTGATACCAGCTTCGAGAAAGTGGCAAACCTCATCGAGGTTACACCCCTCCTGCGTCGAGATGATGCAGTCGGGCTTTAATCCTATGATTTTTTCGATATCGGTAGTTGCCACAACACCGGTTGGCGGAAGTCCGCAAAGTTCTCCAGCGTCTTTACCGTCTTTGTCTTTCGAGTGTACGTAAACCCCAACGAGTTCGAATTGCTGAGCGTTGATAATTTCCCTCAGGCTGATTGTGCCAATTCTACCGGTTGCCCATTGGGCGACGCGATAAATTTTGTCTGGTACCGGTACCAGCAAGGATTTTGGGCTATCGGACATTCTAATTTATTCCTTTATGCGTGTTCGGTATTGGGTGATGCGCTGGAAAGTGGAGTTTCAGTGTGGGGCTTCCTTGGAGAGCTAACCGGGTTATAGGTTGGGTTGCTCAAGTCTTGCCTTTATAATCAACATTGTTGATAATAGTGGCTTCGCCACATATTACAAGCCCCTACAGCTATCTTTCATGCTCATGGCAAGGTGGTGTGACGAGCTGACTGATGAAGCCGTAACGGGTCGGGCAGAATTTGTCGTAGGGTTGGCAATCCTTCATACAGGAGCGAGAACAATGAATCGCAGAGAGTTTCTGGAATGTGCGGCGCTGCTGGTAAGCGGCATGAGCGTCAGCCGGTCTGGCCTGGCGCTAAACGAAGAGCAGCAAAGTTATCTGGCGACTGCGCCAAATTACTCCAGCCGCAAGGCAGCCATTTTTTCCGCCTCGCAACGCAAGCTGGTCGCCGCTATGGCTGAGGTCATCATTCCCCGGTCAGATACGCCGGGCGCCATTGATGCCGATGTGCCGCATTTTATTGAATTGATGGTCCAGGACTGGTTGAACGAGGGTGAGCGCACTCTGTTTCTGGGCGGGCTGAAATCGATGCAGGCAAGCGTAACGAAGCAGCACGGCCAGCCTTTTGAAGAGCTTGGCGCTGAGCAACAATTGGCACTGGTCGAAGGTATGGAAGAAGACGCGAGCGAATCGAGCTGGTACGAGCGGGGCAATGTACGTCGAGCCTACGTCAGCGATGCGCCGTTTATTTGCCAGATGAAAGAGCTGACGATCTGGGGCTTTTTCACTTCGGAGGCAGGCTGCAAACAAGTGCTGCAGTACAACCCAATGCCCATGCGCTTCGATGGACACGCCCCGCGCTCGCCAGATGACGGCACCTGGGTACCTTATATGTTCTACCGCTAGCTCTGCACGTTCTATCCTTATGTGTCGACCAGGCAAAATTCATCTCCAGGGAGAAAATCAATGATATCTGTAAAGTCGCATGACTTTGACGCCATCATCGTCGGTTCAGGTATCACCGGCGGTTGGGCCGCCAAGGAGCTGACGGAAAAAGGTCTGAAAGTGCTGGTGCTGGAGCGGGGTCGCGACATGAAGCACGGATCGGGCTATGGAGGCGAGCACGCACCCAGTTGGAAGTTACCTTATCAGGGCAAGCCTGACCGCGAGTTGGAGGCACAAGAGTATCCGATACAGAGTAAAGTCTACGCCTTCAGTGCCACCAACCGGCAATTCTGGAACAACGATAAGCAAAACCCTTATTCCGTTTCGGAAAGTACGCCCTTCGACTGGTTTCGCGCCGACGTTGTCGGTGGTCGGTCTCTGATATGGGGGCGACAGACCTACCGTTGGAGTGAAGAGGATTTCGCCGCTAACGCCAAAGACGGCCACGGTATTCCCTGGCCGGTCAGCTATGAGGACATTGCGCCCTGGTACAGTTATGTAGAAAAGTTTATCGGAGTGAATGGCAAGAAAGAAGGGCTGGCGCAATTGCCCGACGGGGAGTTCCAAAAGCCTATGCCCTGGTTTGCGGTGGAAGAAACCATCCGCGGTCGACTTAGCGAGAAGGCACCCGATATCACCCTGACGAGTGCGCGGACTGCCATCCTTACCGAAGATCTCCCAGGCCGTTCGGCCTGTCACTACTGTGGTCCTTGTGAAAACGGCTGTTCCACTGGTAGTTATTTCAGTTCACAGAGTTCCACGCTCCCTGCCGCCAGAGCAACGGGCAATCTAACTCTCAAAGCGGACTCGGTCGTCGAGCGGCTTGAATACGACAAGGTTTCCGGGAATATCAGCAAAGTACACGTAATAGACACCAAGACCGGTGAGCGCCGCGCGTTCAGTGCGCGCCTCTTTTTTCTCTGTGCCTCCACCGTGGGGACAACCCAATTGTTGCTTAACTCGGCGAGTGAGGAGTTCCCCAATGGCCTTGCTAACCGCAGCGGCGTTCTGGGTAACTACCTGATGGATCATTTTCTGGGAATTGGCACTGCCGGCATGTTCGCCGACAATCAGGACAGCTATTACTACGGCAACAGGCCCACGGGCTTGTATATTCCTCGCTTTCGCAATGTGGAAACCCAGGACGAGGATGCCAAATTTGTCCGCGGCTATGGCTATCAGACCAACACCTCCGGCGGTAACTGGATGGGCCAGTTGAACAGCAAGGGCTTTGGTTTGGATTTGAAGAACAAGCTGCGCAAGATCGGCAACACCTGGACGTTCTATATGGGTGGGTTCGGAGAGTGTCTTCCTCAGGAGAGAAATAAGGTATTTTTGAGCAAGACTAAAAAAGACCGCTTCGGTGTTCCGCAGGTGGTCTTTGATTTTGCCTGGAGCGACAATGAGAAAGCGATGGCCAAAGATATCCAGGCCCAGGGCGAGCGCATTATGAAGGCCGCCGGTGCTGCCTACTCGAATTCTTTCGGCGATATCGAAAACCTCTCTACACCGGGGGCGGGCATTCATGAAATGGGCACTGCCCGAATGGGGGACGATCCGACTCAATCGGTACTCAATGGCTACAACCAGGCCCATGATGTGCCCAACCTGTTTATAACCGACGGGTCGTTTATGGCCTCATCCTCATGCGTTAATCCGTCTCTTACCTACATGGCGTTTACAGCCCGCGCCTGTGATTACGCGGTTAAGCAACTGCGCGCAGGAAGGATCTGATCAATGAAAAAATGGCTTGTTCGCATAGGTGTTGTTCTCTTCGTTATCGTGCTCGCCGCCGCCGGGTACGCCTACTACCAGATGAGATCTCGAGGATTCTGGCGGGTGGCAGTGTTTGAAACCGAGCCACCGCACATCCCCCGGATGGATCGGCCGGCTGTGCTTATGTTCTCCAAAACCAACTCGTTTATACACACTGAGGCAATGCCTGCCGCCGAAGCGCTATTTGAGAAGCTGGGCAAGCAAAATGGTTGGACTGTGTTTAGTACTGAAAATGGTGCCGTGCATAACGCTGAAGATCTGGCCAGGTTCGATGCCGTCGTGTGGAACAATGTGACCGGCAATGTGTTGACCGACAAACAGCGTCTGGCACTGGCCAGTTATCTGGAGAGCGGTGGTGGCTGGGTCGGGATTCATGGCGCGGGCGATTCCTCGGCAGAATCCAGTTGGCCCTGGTACCGGGAGCATCTGATAGGAGCGACGTTTATTGGTCACCCCATGAATCCGCAGTTTCAGGAAGCCACCATCAGGATTGAAGAGCCCACCGACCCCATAGTCAGTCATCTGGGTGACGCGTGGAGTAGAACCGACGAGTGGTATTCTTTTGATGCCAGCCCCCGTAGCCTGGGCATGCAAATTCTCGGGAACCTGGATGAGTCCACCTACTCTCCAGTTTACTTCAAGGAAGATATCCGCATGGGCAGCGACCATCCAATCATCTGGAAAAACTGTATCAACGAGGGTCGCGCATTATACTCGGCGCTGGGGCACACGGCGGAAAGTTATTCCGAGCCTCGACATATAGAAATGCTCGACCGGGCTGTAGCCTGGGCCGCGGGTCTGGAAGGCGACAATTGTGGGCAAAAAGCGACCGATTCTGCTGAATAATGATTGCGCCCCGAAGGTAATTTTCGATGAGCTGACGGATGATCGTTCCGTTGTTTTAGTGAACATCACTGTTGACTTATATCTCGGCGGCATAGTAGTCTGGCTCTAGTAGTTGTCGCTTGGGAAAGGGTCTGTTTTAGCGTCTTTTTGTCGATTGGCAAGGTAATTTGAAAAGTCTCAGGCGCGCCGTTGGGGTTACCGCATTATGAATTTTGAACTTTCTGAAGATCAGCGTTTAATGCGCGAATCCTTTGCACGTTTCCTCGACGTACAAAGCAGCATGGACCGCGTGCGGGCGGCAGCGAAGGGCACTGGTTTTGATCCGGAACTTTGGCAGGGGCTTGCTGAGCTGGGCGCATTTTCCCTGCGCATTCCAGAAGATCATGGTGGGCTGGGGCTCGGTGTGATGGATGCCGCTGTGCTAATGGAAGAAGCCGGCAGGATGCTGGTTTCCGGCCCATTGGCGGAGACCCTTGTAGCTGCGCGCATTCTTGCGATACTTGATAGCGATTCGCAATCCGAACTGCTCGATCAGATACTCAGTGGAGAAAAAGTCGCCACAATCGCTTTTGAGGATATTGCGGTTAAGCCGCTGCAGTGGATTTCCGGTGGTGCAGTAGCCGATGCAGTGATATGTCGCCATGGAGATCGGGTGGTGCTTGTCAGTACCAGCGGGAAGGGCCGCAGCGAAGCTAATCTGGCGTCCACTCCGATAGCCGAACTGGATCTGGCTGCCTGCCACCACTCGGTTCTGGGAGAGGGGGCGAAGGCGTTGTCAGTGTTTGTCCAGGCAATAGAGGAGTGGAAGCTGCTGGTGGCAGTCGCGCTCGCCGGCCTGTCTCGAGAGGCCATTCGCCAGGCAGCGGAATACGCCTGTGAGCGGGAGGCTTTTGGCCAGCTGATTGGTAGCTACCAGGGTATTTCCCACCCACTGGCGGACTTGATTGTCGATGTGGATGGCGGCAAATATTTTTGCTGGAAGACGATTCACGATATTGACGAGGGGCTTCCAAACGCAGGCGCGCAGATTTCCCTGGCACTGTGGTGGAGCGCCGATACGGCAGCGCGGGCAGTGGCGCAGGCCCTCCACACCTTCGGCGGTTACGGGCTGTCTACCGAATACGACATTCATTTATACAACTTGCGAGCCAAAGCCTGGCCACTGGTGCTGGGTGACCCGGTACTATTACTGGCGGAGGCCGGGCGGCGTCTCTACGCAGCCGAGGCAACCGAGTTGCCTGATGTGGGCGAGGTGTCCATTGATTTTGATCTCGGTGATGATGCGCGTGCCATGGCGAAGGAACTGGATGATTTTTTTATTGCGACACTGACTCCCGAACTGAAGGCCAAAGCGCACTATTCCTTCGACGGCTTCGACGCCGGCGTGCACAAAAAATTAGCACAAGCGAGACTGCTTTTTCCCGCCTGGCCGAAAGAGCTCGGTGGCAGGGACGCGCCTCCCTATGCCATCAACGCAGTCAGGAAGGTCTTTGAGGAGTACCGATGGAGCACTCATGCAGCGAGTACCACTATGATGGTAGGCATGATGATCCAGAAGTTTGGTACCGATGAACTAAAGGAGGAAGTGCTGACTAAAATAGTCTCTGGCGATGTCATCTGCAGCCTGGGTTACAGCGAGCCAGGATGTGGCTCTGATGTGTTTGCAGCTCAGACCCGTGCGGTTCCGGATGGTGACGGCTGGCGTATCGACGGCTCCAAGATGTTTACCAGTGGCGCCAATATCGCCCAGTATGTGTTGATGCTGACCCGCACCAATCAGGACCTCGCAAAGCACAAAGGCCTGACGCTGTTTGTAGTGCCACTGGATGCAGAGGGCATTGAAGTGCAGCCGGTCTATACTTTTCAGGACGAACGTACCAATATTACTTATTACGATGGGGTTAAAGTTAAGGATGCCTATCGCCTGGGTGAGGTTGACGCCGGTGTCAGGGTAATGTCCGTTGCGCTCGAAATGGAGCATGGCGGCGGGTTCGCCAAATCCCAGCGCTCTATGGTGAATGCGGCCGTCAGGCTCTGTGGCGAAATCGTGCGCGGCGGGGAG
>JBLHKV010000155.1:0-9435 GCA_047618115.1 Halieaceae bacterium
CGCAGAAACCCAGGAGGAAATGCTGGCTATAGTTGCCAGCTGCGTGAAAGAAAGCCCGGACGCTGCATACATTAGAGGCACGGGTTGGAGCTGGAGCATTTTTATCGGTAGCTCGCCCCATAAGGATGCCCTGGACGCTATTGATAGTACCCGCCCAATTATTTTGGGAGACAGTGATGGCCATACCCTGTGGGGAAATTCTGCCGCCATGGCTCTGGCTGGAATCACTGTAGACACCCCCCAGCCCGAGGGCGGGGAAATAGGGTTGGATGACAATGGCGAATTAGACGGCACCCTGCTGGAAACAGCTATGGATATGTTGGAGTCCAAGCTTCCGGTCTTAACCCTGCAGCAAAAAGAAGATGGCCTGCGCTACTCACAGAATTATCTGCACGGATTGGGCATTACCAGCATTCAGGATGCCTATGTGAGGTTGCTAGGCGAGGGTGCTGACAAATCCCTGGATGCGTATAAATCCCTACAAGATAAAGGTGAGCTTAACCTGCGCGTAGTAGCCGCGCTGTATTGGGAGCCAGGTATTGGCATGAGTCAGATCGATGGGATGGTTGCGGCACGACAAAACTTCAGTAAAGGCCGCTTACAGGCTACATCGATCAAGTTTTGGGCCGATGGTATTTTGGAGTCACACACCGCCAAAATGTTGGAACCCTACAGCGACAAACCCGATAGCAATGGCTTGCTAATGATACCCCGTGAAGAAATTATGGAGGCAGTTCCGGCTCTGGATGCGTTGGGCTTCCAAATACATGTGCACGCCATAGGGGATGCCACCGTGCGCTATGCCCTGGATGCCTTTGAGGCCGCACAAAAGGCCAACGGCAAGCGCGACAGTCGTCACCTTACTGCACACACTCAACTGGTGGATGAGGCTGACTTGAATCGCTTTGCGGAACTGGATGCCATTGCCGGCTTTTCACCATACTGGGCCAACGCCGATAGCTATGTGGCTGAAATCAACCCGGCTCAAATTGGCCCGGAGCGTATGAAACGAATGTACTTAATGAAGAGTATTCTGGATAGCGGCGCGCGTATTGCCTTTGGTAGTGATTGGTACGTCACCACCGCCGACCCATTGCTAGGTATAGAAACCGCGGTAACAAGACTGGATCCCGAGGATGCACCCACCCCGGAATTTCTTCCCGCCGAACGCCTAAGCCTGGACCAGGCCATCGCTGGGTATACCACTGGTGCTGCCCATGCGAATTTCTTGGACAAAGATACCGGCACAGTGGAGGTGGGCAAATACGCCGACCTGGTGGTGTTGACGGACAACCTGTTTGAGGTACCTGCGGAGCAGATTTCTAACGCCAGGGTGACGGCAACGATTATGGAAGGGGAGCTTGTTTTTGGCGAGTTGTAGCTACCCACTATACCCCAGCGACAACGCCTGAAAAAGTTGTATCAGGGGGCCGTCGCGGTCTTTGCCGGAAGCTTTAGGTAGCGCTCATACCAGGCTAAACTGCGCATCGAATAGTCGGTGAGGTTAGCGAAAGACCACCCACCATGATGTTCCCCTGGATAGACCACCAATGTCGTGTCGACACCGACACGCTTCATCACCTGATAGAGTTGCTCGGACCCTTGAATTGGCACGTTCCAGTCCGCAGAGCCTCCCATGAACAGAGTGGGCGTCGTCGCTTTGTGTATGTAGTTAAAAGGAGACAGTCGCTCCCAGAGTTCGCGGTTTTCCCACGGGGTGCCCAATTCAGACTCGTACCATTGCTGGTACTCATCGTGCCCATAACTCGCAACATACAAACCAGAACCCGCACCGCTCACCGCAGCCTTAAATCTATTGGTGTGCCCGAGTAAGTAGTTGGTCAAAATGCCGCCGTATGAATAGCCTCCCATCCCCATGCGGTCAGGATCGACGTAGCCCTGCTCAATACCGTGGTCCATGGCCGCCAGCACGTCCTGGTAATCCTTCTCACCCCAGCCCAGGTGCAGGCCCAAGGTAAATGCTTGACCGTAACCCGACGATCCGCGGGGGTTGCTACGCACAACTACATAGCCCTGCGCCGCCAGTAATTGGCTGTCGTAAGAAAATCCGTGAGCGTACTGAGATACCGGCCCACCGTGAATGAGCAGAATGCTGGGGTAGCGGTTTCCCGCAACGTAATTCGGCGGAAATGTAACCAGCCCTTCTATGTCCCAACCGTCCGGCGCTTTAAAGTGAATCTCTTCAGTACGACCCAGAGCGAGACCAGCTATCAACGCGTCGTTGGCGTGGCTCAGGGCTTTTCTTCCACCGCGGCTCAGCGCGTAAAGTTCCGATGGTCGTGTGTCCGAGGTGAGAACCACCACGGCATTGCCAGCGGCATCAAAGGCGTAATCGCTTACCTGTAGGGCACCATCAACCAACCTTCGCAACTTAGCGGTTTTCCAGTTCACGAGGATCAGATGTTGCTCGGCGCTATCTTCCAGTAGTGCACTGATCGATTTACCGTCGGTAGTGAACCGCGGACTAAAGATATTTCTATCGGTTTTGTCGGTGAGATAGCGGACCTCTTTAGTTTCCAAATCAATACTGGCAAGGTGGTTTATCGCGTAGTTGTACTCCACATCTGCCTTAGTGGAGAGATAGACCAGAGCGCCCCCATCCGGGTGCCACAGAGGGTTGTGCTCGGCGCCTGCGTTGGTAGTAACCTGGTGCAACCCAGCCTTGATATCCCCCTGCGAGGCATCGACGATCCAAATGTCGCTATTGGGATTGCTATCTGGGTTCGCCGTGCGATTGCTCACGAACGCCACCTGCTTGCCATCCGGTGACCAGGTCGGCTCAGAATCGTCGTAATCACCAGATGTAATCTGAGTCAGTGTTGCGCTGGTTATATCGTAGATATAGACATGGTCGCGCAGGTGATTGAGG
Organism: Halieaceae bacterium; assembly: GCA_047618115.1. Classification (GTDB taxonomy): domain Bacteria; phylum Pseudomonadota; class Gammaproteobacteria; order Pseudomonadales; family Halieaceae; genus CALJGI01. Next base: position 2,891 of record JBLHKV010000155.1, read on the forward strand.
TAACCAACAAAATCGCGTTTCATTTGCAGTCGATCGACCACCCAGGGTTTACTCCCCAGAACCAAAGGCTCGGCGTCATATTCATCGGCCAGTACCAGAAGCAGGTATTTTTCATCTGGGGAAAAATTGATGCTCGATACCCCACGCTCAATATGAGTGACGCGCTGCGCTTCCCCGCCGACGCGCAAGTTGAGTGACCAAACCTGAGTTTTTTCTTCGTTGCGAGCAGAAAGAAAGTACAAATGCATGCCATCCCGACTAAACACCGGCCCCCAGGAAGAGACCGACTCTGCACTCATAAGCGCAGAGTCACCGCCGTTGGCAGCCACCAGATAGAGTTGACTGATCGATGTCTTAGCTACAACGTCATTGACTTCCACCACATAGGCCACCCAAGTACCATCCGGAGAGAAAGCCGGTGCGCTTACCGCTGCAAAGGCGTGCATGTCACCTAGAGAGATGGCGCGCTGTTGTTCTTCAGCCAACGAAACGGTGCTATGTAGTCCGGCACAGATGATTGAGCAGAGGAAAAATGTGTGGCGAAGATAAAACGACATCGACTCTTACCCTCGTTGTTACTGTGCGGTTAGCATATAGTTTTACGGCCGACTAGACCACCGGGTACCAATAGGCTCGGCCGTCAAAATTGCCAGAACCGCGCTAAGGCGCTCCAGCTTGCGTCTTGAGCCTGGTGTTTTCGGTCGCGACTGAACCAGGGCTTGGCGCTTTTTTTAAAGTCGTAACAGGCACAGATTGCCTTATTAATTCATGAAAATTGAATACACCCGATTCCATAGATGACAGTGGCCCGGGCTGGTAACCATGGGTTAGCAGACCCTGCTGCACGCGAGTACAGAGCTGCCGATCTTCCTCGTTGATCGGATCATTAATCAAGCGGTTTAAACGCCGAAGCTCAGTTTCTTCGGGGGTGGGGTTGGCGTGTCCATAGAAGCTTGCTCGAACCATGGTTTTGTTTAATTCCAACGGAATAATCTGAAACATATCGAGCATTTCGGGATAGAAATCTATGCCGAGGTTAGGTGAGATGCCAAACTGCACCCAGCGCCCTTTCAAATCTTCCGGCACCCTATGATCGGCCAAGTGGATCTGTTCCTGGTACATCCGCTCCTCGTCCACAGTTGAAATCACCTCGTTCATGACGAATACGCCGTAACCGACGCCGCTGCTCAATTCTTCGTATTCGTCATTCTCCTGCACCAGTCGGTTAAGGCCGGGGTGGCCCACTGGGAGATGATAATTTTCCAAATAGTTGTCCCATACTATCTTCCAATTTACATCCCAAATTTCGACTGTGGATTCTGAGAGCTGGGAATAGTTAGCGACATCGTATTTTTCCAGGTAGTGAGCGGTATGGGCGAATTGCTCAGCAATGCCTGCACCGTCTCCCTTTACACGGGTGAATATTAAACCATTGAAAACTTCCAGTTGAACCGGGTGCAGGCCGTATTCAGAACGGTCAAAGGGTTGAAAATTCTTTTGCTGCGGCACTCCCTTTAACTTACCGTCCAGGCCATAGCTCCAGCCATGATAGGGGCACTGTACATGAGTGCCGCAATTGCCTGTGCCGATGAGGATTCGAGATGCGCGATGCCGACAAACGTTCAGAAAGGCTCGAAGCTGCATATCGGTATCGCGCAGAACGATAATGTTGTCACGACCAATGTCCAGTGTAATGTAATCGCCACTTGCAGGAAGATCGTTGCAGTGCCCTGCAAACTGCCAGCGCCGAAGAAACAGGGCTTCATATTCCAAGTCAAAAACCTCGGTATTGTCGTACGTCCAAGGCTGGAGCGGCGCACCAGGAGCGAGATTTAAAGGAATGGCAGTAATGTTGGGGGAGCGAGCTGACATAGTTGTATCTCTCATGCGTAGTCATGCGTTAAACAACAACAACAATTATAGCGCTATATTAAATTGCCAAGCTAGCTCGAGTTTGACCGGCGATAGATTGCTATTGGGGATATGTAACCGTCACCGGGTTTCATCAGATATCATGGCTATGACGGTAATGCCCAGTCGCTGTTCTGCCTCAACCCGGCGGTGAGCCTCAGCTGCTTGCTCCATTGGGTAAACTCGATCAACGACAGGCTTTATTTCTCCCGCCTCAATCATCGTCGTGAGTGCGACTAGTTCTTCCGCGGTTTCACCGGCAAAGATAAACGTCACAGTCTTGTCCGTTAGGAGCGGAGTGAACACAGATCTAAGCATATCGAAAAGTCGTGGATTGCCCATCAAGTAGCGCCCGCCGGGCCTCAGTGCAGCAATACAAGCGGAGTACGAGGTGTCGGCAACCATATTAAAAATAACGTCATAGCTTTGGCCGCTTGTTGTGAAATCGTTCTGTCGGTAGTCAAGGAAATGATCGGCTCCAATGCTACGCAACATATCTTCCTTGATGGCACTGTCAACGGCGGTCACTTCACCACCCATAGTCTTGGCGATCTGTACGGCAAAGGTGCCGATGCTTGCACCCGCGCCATTGATCAGCACCTTCTCACCACTTTTTATGTTCGCCTTTCGCATGTAGTGGAGTGCATTAAATCCACCCAGGGGCACCGCAGCCGCTTCTGCAAAGCTCAAATTTTCTGGTTTGGGAGCGATGGTGTAGCTCGCTGGCAGACACAGATATTCACCGTAGCTGCCCATCCGCAGCTGGGCAGAGCCGAAAACCTGATCTCCTGGGCTGAGTCTGGATACATTTTTGCCGACAGATTCAATTTCTCCTGCAAAATAGCCCCCCAGTATTGCCCGCTTTGGTTTTCTTATGCCCAGCCCGATTCTCAAGGGTAGCCAAAACCATTTCACGGCAAACTTGAAGCCGCGCATCTCACAGTCGGACTTGGTGGCCTCTGCAGCGAATATCTTTATCAAGACCTCGTCGTCCGCGGGTACGGGTTTTTTTACCTCATTAATGTGTAGAACCTCTGGAGGTCCGTAGCACTTATAAACAATTGCTTTCATGTGTTTTCTTGGCTCGTCATGCCGATGATAGAGGGCGCTGAAGATCATTTATCCCTTTATTCGTACATCCTGTTTGTGGGTGTAGACGAAATATTACAGCACACAACCAGGTACTGAAAAATCACGTCGTCAAAGTTTATAGCATTGGCTTAAAATGCCTACATATTCCATTGATGCCTGCCGCATGTAATGCCGCGGTAGAGCATGTCAATAGTCAATCTTCTGATACTATTGGAGAGCTAAGAATTCGCCATGCACAGAGCGATTCATTACATTAGTACCTGCTGACAATAACAACATAGAGCTGAAGACTATGAATTGGTACAGAATTAAAACATCCCTGGTCGGAATAAAACGCCTGATCACTTTATCGGATGAGGATAAACAAGGTTGCATCAACGCCTATAAATTTTTTCAGCGTATGCAAGATGGTGAAGAAACGTCGACAGCGGATGAGACTAAAGCTGTCGCCGACTACTATAAAGTGCTAAATAATATGCTATCGGTATTCGATCTGGAGAAGCTCTATATCCCGCCTCAGATTGATGATTCTCAAGGTCTATATGGCAATCAATTGTTAGTTGAAAAGGCGGTGTTTGAAGAGCTCAAACTGAGTCAGCCCGAGGAGTCCCACCTGTTGGATATGGGCTGTGGCCGTGGCAGAATTGCGCATCACTTTGCCACCTTGTCTGGTGGACAGGTTTCCGGCTATAACATTGATCCCAACCAGATTGAAAACGCCATTGATTGGGCCGCAGAAACCAATATGAGCCATCGACTGCATTTTAAAGAAGGTAATCATCATGACCCGCTTGCCTTTGAATCGGAGAGCTTCGATGGTTGTTTTTCCTTTCAGGCAGTTTGGCCCTTCTTCAAAAAAGATGAGCTCGATGATCACGCTAAAGAAATGTATCGAGTGCTAAAGCCCGGTGCTCGCTATTCCTGTTCCGAGTACCTGCTTTCGCCTTATTTCGATTGGAATAACCCAGAGCATGTCACGCTGCACAAAACCTACTTGCCAACGCTGGCGGCGACTCAATCGATGTATCCGGCGGATGTGTGTGCCGCATTAGAAAGAGCAGGGTTTAAGATTCTTGTTTCGGCGCCGTCAAAAAGTGAAGCCTGGCCCATCTGCGAGCAAAAACGTGATTTGATCCTACTGGTACGCAGAGTTGTCAGAGCCCTTGAGGCCATTCGCATTATGCCGACATGGGTCGAACAGTCGCTCGACCTCCTTCAAAAAGGCGGCCAGGCCTGGACCGACGCTGAAAAAGCCAAGATTGCCGACCTTAACTGGAGAATCGTAGCTGAGAAATAGAACAAAAAAGGCTGCGGATAAATTAAGTGCCCAATGTCGATAGAGTTGGGCGATGAATAGGTACAAGCGTCACCAATTTCCACCCGATATCATCATTCGAGCTTTCCTCGCAGCAGCGTCACTGAATTCGGCCGAACCTCGATAGTCAGACGCCCGTCTGTCACGTCCAATTCGTCTAGTGGCTGTGTCATGTAGCTCCACAGAAACTCTTCCTCCGCGCTAAAGTCGAACTCCGGGCTTGCAAAGTCAGCGCCTGGCCACCGACGATAGCTCTCGGCGAAGGTGTTGCGGTAAGCGTCAACGCGATGGCGGGTCGCCGGACCATGCCACCCAGTGGCATCAATCGTTAGTTGAAAGGTCTGACCCACGTGGCCAACCCTGGGCGCAGCGTAAGCGAGTGCATTTTCTAAAGACGCGGCGAGGGTGGGATCAAGGCTAGGGCAGTCATCAAGCAATTGTTGCGCGGTAGTGCCTGCCTGGGCCAGCGCCGCGATGTGTGCCTCCGAATCTTCGCTCTCGAACGCCGGGCACCCAGCCAGATGGGGGGCGACATCTTCAGTGAAGATCAGCCCTTCGGATACCAGCCCCCTGCTAAATTGCTCGCTAACAGTTTGATCTTGGCTCGCCACCACAATCACCATTTCATCGCCCTCACGGGAGGCGATAAGGTGGAACGGGAACTTGCCATCCAACTCGTTGATGACAGCGATTCGCTCCCCTTGCAACTGCGAAAGCATCCAGAAAGAAGTAGCGGTGGGTTTGGGAAGATTGTTGATGGTTAGAAGGCCCATGCGGGTGTCCACCATGTCGGTACTGCCCCAGTCCCATACCTCGAAGCGATAAAGCCGATCATGATCTTGCGCCGCCATGGTGGCGGCCATAGCGACTTCCTCCGCAGCACCACGGTGATCGCAGAGCACAGCGCTTGTATCAACGCCTGTTGGCGCGGGCACCTCACCATCAAAGTTTGCGATTGCGCTTAGATCACAAAGGGTTGTGGCGTCTGCGCCAGACAGGGCTGCGGCATACTCACCAACATCGATTATGAGGTTTTCATCAGGGCCCCAGGAGCGAACTTCCGCCACGGAATGCTCAAGTAAGAACCGTTCGGATTTACTGTAGTTATGGTAGGTCAAAAAGTCGAAGCTGCCGTCCTCTCCACAGACCGCCTGGATCTCTTCGAGAACGGGGCTGTCCTCGGGACGGATTCCGCTCGCCCATGATGATATATCCGGCCCACCCACCAGTACCGGTGACCATTCACCCAAGGTCTGACGAACGCGTTTCGCCGAGGCACACCACATTTGCACGAAGTCGCTTTGACTGGATTTCCACCAGATCTGGTCCGGCTCATTCCACAGCCCGATGCGCAGCTTGGGGTTAGTTCCATCAAACAGCGTGAGTAGGTCGGAGGTGGTGACGTCCAGGTAGTCTAGCCAAGAGACATTCGCCACACTCTCCATGGTCGGAACGCCAGCCCACCAATCGTCGCTGTCGGTACAAGCGCAGGAGATATCCTGACCCGTAGTGTTTTTGGGGTCAGACGCGGCGAGGTTCATCTCTCTGAGGATGTGGAGGGTTTCGTTGCCAGACGTGACAACACAACTTGAGCAAGAGTCTCTCAAGAACGCGGGCACTCCCATTAGTGACCAGAAAATCGAAAAGCCTCGCGAGTGAAGTTCCGCGATTTGATTTTGGTTTTTCATGGGTTGTTCAAGGGCAAACCGACCGTGCTGAACCTTGTCCCAGTAACGGATAGCTCCGGGCGTACATGTCGACGGGTCGGTACACATGAGTCGTGTGATCCGGTCGATGTCTGCGGAATCATTTAATTGCTTGTCCGCATCGAGATTCACGCTGCGAAAGAGTTCGCCGAAGGGTTTCGCTCCCGCATTGTCAACATTGAGTGAGACGAGAAAGTCGCCGGTGTTAGGGTCTTTGTTAAATACAGCTCGCAATGGGGGAGTTGTATATCCCAAGAATAGACTTACCGTACTGCTAGCCACGTTGAAAGTGCAGTCAGGAAATTGCGTGCCACACCCTTCCCATCCAGAAAAAATCCAGCCTGCTCGAGGTATCGCTATATATGTAACGGCGTAGTTGCCGACTACAAAATTGGCACAAGGCTGATCTTCCAGTAAGCAATCATTTTCTCCGGAAGAGGAGTTAATGTCCCCTTCACCGGATATCTCCAGTGGATGGGAGCAGGCTGTAATCAAGATCAGAAGTGTCAGGGCGAACAGTA
>JBLHKV010000156.1:0-9408 GCA_047618115.1 Halieaceae bacterium
TGGCAAGCGTGCTTGAGTACTGTCTGAAGAATCCAGTGGGGTTTCACTCCACCAATTATGGGGGTCGGGAAAGTAGCCAGGAAAAATCCTGTACACATTATCTGGTGCCTGGCCCGAAAAAATCCACATAGCCGCTGGCACGATCAGCAAGCTCACCAATGACATTTTTTTAAAAATTTTCATGATCTCAGTTACCCAATCAAATTGGTCTACGGCGTCACGCCAGAGAGAAACTACGTGCAACAAACCAAAACATACCCAAGCCACACAAGCCTGCTGAGACCGTATCCAACCAGACTCGATAACTCTGCAGCGGGCCAAAACGACGCACAAGTTGAGCTGCGTACCACACCGTACCCACAATCAAAACCTGACCCAACTCCACCCCGATATTGAAACCTGCCAGGGCAGTAATTAATTGATTCTCCGGCATTCCTATTTCGGACAGTACGTTGGCGAAACCAAAGCCGTGAATCAAACCAAAAGCGAGTGTCAGCAGTGGTCGTATTCTCGCAGCATTGCCTTGATTGCCGGAGAGAGGTAAATAGGCGAGCGTAAACAGAATTAGCCCGCCCGTGGTCAGTAGTGGTAAACCTCTGCCCCATCCCAGCGACACCAGGGCCATGGTGACAAGCACAGCCGTAACACCGTAACTTAGTTGTCTATTCGTTCCGGTAGCGGCACCAATATTCTCCATGGCAACCAGAGCTATCGTGAAGCCGATCAAGGCCTCAATCACATGTATATCTGGAGCTAGCATGCCAAGCGCCGCAGCGCTGAGGGTGATACTGTGGCCCAGTGTAAATCCCGACACCATCCAGAGGGCTTCTCGCACCGTCCTGAGCAATAACATCAGCGCAATCAAAAAGGCAATATGATCAAGACCACCGAAAATATGCGTCATGCCAAGTGCAGTGTATTGCACAAATGCCCGGTAAAAACCCTCTATTCGGTTTGCGGGAGGCGTCAATTCGTGCTGACGATCACTTGCAGTGAACAAGTACTCTACAGGTAAATCATCACCCATTCTAATACGCGCGTAGTGCACATGACTCGCTGCCGCGGTAAAAAAACTGTCGTTCCAAATGGTCCAGATAGCAGCCGTCGGACATTGAAACGCCCAACTCACACGCACAAAACCTACAGCAGCCGGCAGTGCATTTGGCAGGCCTATAGCTGGACACACTCCCTGTTCCGTTCGCGCACCAACATTGTGTTTCAAGTGTGATATTAGCAAAGAGGTCAGGCTCAGTACCTCGGCCTCCAGAGGCGGCAAGCGAGTCACCTCCCTCGCCTTGACCGTAAAGACCATTTCCAGCCTATCTCCCGCAACCGTCCAGGACGAGAACGACTGACTGCGATTATGCGCGTCAGCAGTGACGCCAAATAGAAGCGAGACTGTCATTAACAGGCCGGGCAGGAAAAACCGGAATAGCGCATTCAAGAGCCAGGTGCTCCGTGCACCCAAACCAGCGTAGCGACTTCGCGTAACTGGTCGACATACTCACGCAATTCTTCCTCGCCAACTGCATCCGAAACATCGGCTTCAATATCCATCATCAACCCGGCTAGTACCGACTGAATCACAGCAGCCCGGACAGAACGATCAACGCGCACCAAGCCTGAGGACACCCCGTGCTGCACCAGTAGTTCTTCCTCAATCAACCGTTCGAGCACCAGCTTTCGGTCGAGGTTGTTTAATGGGAAGCGCCGTTCGCTAGCCAACATTCTCAACGCCAATTCATATTCATCCAAGAGAATATCAGCGTGATTTACCCTGGCCACCACGGTCTCGGGGAGACTTTCAATTTCGAAATTGTCTGTTGCCACGAGAAAACCCAGTACCACGCCAACAATAGCCGCGAGCATCAGTACTATTAACGAGCGACGATCAGCTGCAACCGCGCTGGATGCATAGGGAGAGTCTGACAGGGCTCCGTTCATGGCACTGACTTACCAGGCAAAAAATTAACAAAGATCGGGGAAGACCACGCTCGTTGCCCCTTCATGGCCTGACAATTGTCAGCATTGCCAATACGAAAATCACCATAGCAAGGGTTTACCGTTGCTACGAGCCCCGCTGCATTGCGTTCGGCCCGCAGGTTGTCACCGTTGATTGTTGGACTTGGCTCCTCGATCGCTCGCACGTAGTAGATAGTGTCGCGAGCGCTGGAAGGAAAATCCGCATCACTGAATTCAACCGAGCAGCCGGCGGCATCGGGAACGCATTCAAATACACGCCAACTATCTTCAATCAATCTATCGACCGGTTCGTTGGCGGTAATCTGTGGTTTGATCCGCACAACCTCAATTCGATCTATCAGATAACGTTCTTCGGAGGGGTTATAACACTCGTCCCGCGCCAAATATTGCAATTTTTTTGCCGACAACGCGCGCTTTACATAGTCCGGGCACCCGGGCAACTGCTTAAAAGAACCGACGGCGCTAACCCTGAATTGAGGGGCCTCCTGCAGTTCCACCTCACTCCCCATTGGTTTCGGATGGTCCCCGGAATTGAGCACATCAAACCAAAGCAACAGTCGATGCCCGCTGGTGCCGTACACTTCACGGCGTTTCATAGCATTCCAGATCGACCCCCGATCCCGCCCCTCTGCGTGAATCGCCACTACGCCACCGGCTGTCAGAAAGGACATCTTTCGCTCCTGTTCACTGAGATCACCGCCTAGCGGAACCTCGGCTCGGGAATGGTCTGAAGCTTCTTCCTGATTACGGCGGTAGATCAACCAGTCCCAAAAAGGATTCCGCGTCCCGCGCATACCTGCGTCGCCGGTGCCAATGCGTGGATATTGTTTAAAACCATTACCAGGCCGGGAAAAATGCGTATCCGATGAGCCGATGAATCCCCACTTGTAGCCCAGAGGGTTTTTGGGGTCATCAAAGTTACGTAGCGCCAGGCTATACTGCACAGATTTTTTTGGTCTATAATTAAACGCGGGCAAAAACACATCTCGAGCCTGCCCAGCATCTAACCAGTCGGCGACGGTCGCTCCTGGAACAGTCCGCCATCCGCCTACGTGATCGACCTCAACATAATGTTGCCGGGCAACTGCGGCGCGCCGAGCACAGTCGTCAGCAGCTGTGTCCTTCTCCAGGCATCGCTCTTGTATGATGACACCCGCCTGCCAGCAAGCCGGGAGGTAGTTGGCCTGCGGCGCAGGGCAATATACTCTGCCCTGCTCATCCATGGGACGGGTCTGAAAATTTCGATAGTTTTCAGAGTTGCCATGACCCGAATACACCTCAATCAAACGCGCCTTGTCTGGATCATGGTATTGCTGTTTGAGTTGATGCTCCCAACTTGCTCCCGGCGGCGTATATATACCCCAAGCCGAGCCGTGTGGAATGACCAGTGTATCGAAACCCCACTGGTCCAGTTTTTTATAGAGCTCACCAGGATCAGCCGCTGATTCGTAGCAGTCTGTAGTACTGGTCGTCATGTCAGCAGAGCAATCTACCTCCTCCTGCAATTCACTCATAAGGGTGTCGAGTGCCCGATAGTAAGAGCGGTTACCTGAATCCAGCCACTGTAAAACTCCAACAGGATTACCGCTGGCTCCCGTTCCGCGCAGTGCATCGCTAGCAGCACCCGCGGCACCGATTGGTCGGGGCGGGAGCAGATCCTGCTGAGTATCCCGAAACAAGACATTATGGTGTCCGAAATGATCATCGGCGGTCATACCGAATTGGGACCACTCGAATCCAAGAAATGCTACCAGGTCCGGGTTGTCAGGATTTCCGGAAACTGCATTGCAGTGGCGAATCGCCTCCTGGGCATCGCGCCACCGCTGCGACGTGTAGCTTTCTGCGTGATCTGTCAAAAAATAAAAATCAAGTTGAGAAACATACCGCGCATAATCACACGCCGCAGCCGGCGGATACGCTCCTTGACTGGCATTCATAATAGGCAGGGAAAACATAAATGCGTCGAAGGACCAGGTGGTATGAACGTGGGTATCGCCAAACAGAATCTGCTTGCGATTCGCGGAACGGCCTTCTATCAGTGCCGTAACGGAGACGCGTGCGCTGTTCTGTAACTGCTGCCTCTGTGCCAGAGCTGGTGCGGGCGTGCGCTGATTCACCGGGCTTCCCGACTGCAGCGGATCTTGCCGGTAGAATCCATCGGGGTCGGGTATTCGAATATAAATCGCGTAGACAACAGCGATCACCACAACCGCTAACATAAAGACAGCCGTGAGCGGTTTTACCAAGATCCTGGCGATCGATTTTATTCCCATTGAACGGCACCCTGATACTCGGTTTCGATGATGCTCGAATCCAATAACTGGCGCTTCCGGCCGCTATCGGATAAAGCCCCAGCGGTGACATCGATATTGAACCTGACGTCAGAGTCTTGCCAAAGCCGAGCGAGTGTCTGCTCCAATGCCCTATCGCGACCGCGACGGTGGTACTCGTCCACCACATTCTCGCGTATGTAGTCGAAATCCGGTACCCACGCAGGCTCCAGAATTTGGACACTGATCAGGTACACACCTTCCGGTCGCGAAATGGGCCCGCTGATCTCACCCTGTTCCAGGCCCAGGGCAACCTCAGTAAGCGCAGAACCCAGATAGCGTCGCAGCATATGTTCGGGCAAGGGTGCCTGCGGTAGATGGGAAAGGGCAGCATTACTTTCGAGTGCTATTGAATCTTCGGGCTGGACTCCGGCGACCATGGCTACGCGCGCCCTTTCGGCTTCGTGGACGCTGGTAAATCGCACTATATCCACTTCCGCTCTCAGGGGATGTTCAAATACGGATCGATGTTCTCGATAAAACTGCCGAATTTCATGGTCATTTGTGGGCTTTCCAAGAAACTCTGCCACCTCTCGATCGATCACCCCGTGTACAACCGTTTTTCGAATACCGCGATCCGATGTGTACACGCCAAGGGAATCCGCTCGTTGCAGCAGTAACTCTTCGTCTACCAACAGTTCAAGGACGGCCTGGCGCTGCGCCACACTCAGGCTCTCAGAGGAGTTTGCCTCCAACTTTTCGCTGGCGAAATTCAGTTCCACCGAGGTAATGGGTTGGTGATTCACCCAAACAAGTACGCCCCCGCCCCCTACTGACGGCCTTTGTAGATTCGAGCCAAAAAGCGCAATAATCAATCCCAGCAGAGCCAACAGCGCTCTTCCAGCACCGGCAGTTAGATGCGTATTAGCGCAAGCCTCTGTCATAGGCCATGTGCTCCTCAACGGAATGGAGGTGAATGTTCAGCCTATCATAGTGTGCGACTCGTAATATCAAATGACCAAAGCAGCCACCGCTATCACATTTTCGGACAGCATCACCGTACTGGAATCGGTGGATATGCTGGACGCAGCGGAAACAGCAAAGGATATTGACAAATCTGGTTGGCGACTGCATCCACTCAGAGGTCAGCAAAAAGGACGCTGGGCAGTAACCGTGAGCGGCAATTGGCAGAGGCCCTTGGCGTAAACAAGGCTACTTTGAGCCGCTTGCTTAATGAGAAATCTGATCTCTCGCCTCAGCTGGCATTGCGGATTAGCATGGTGTTGGGCGGTTCGCCTGGGTCATGGATGAACATGCAGGCAAATCATTCACTTACAAAACTAGCCGCCGAAGCTGATGTAAGCGATTGGGCGCCGTCTGTAACGCTAAAGAATGGTAAGTTAGTCGCAGAGTCCTCTGCATCGAAACCTAAGAAACTGGTACCCCGCTCAGCAGCGGCCTGATGTGCAATTATTCATCGCGCCATTGCCACTGACCAAACATTAAACGCACTCACCCTCAGGTCTCGATAGTGGCTCGTCGAAGTTAGGTGTCTTCCCAAGTTGAACAGATTGGAAACGGTTGCATGGACCCCAAGGAATCGTTGAGCTTGTCGCACTGATTTAAAACGTCGCATCACTCGTTCTCGCACTCGAACCGGCTCATGAGATTGCTCTGCCCTATTATTGGCATATTGGGACGAGTCATGAATAACGTCCGGCATGAGCTCTCGGTGAGCCACACCATAACTACACAGTTTATCTGTCACGATCTTCCGTGGTTCGCTGCCATGACTCCGCAATATCCTTCTGAGAAAGCGCTTTGCTGCTTTGCCGTCCCGCTTGGCCTGCAGAAATGCATCCACTACCTCGCCATCTTGATCAACGGCTCTCCATAAATAGTATTGTTTGCCATTAATTCTCACAAACACCTCATCAATGAAGAAAGTATCGCCGTAACCTAGGTGTTTACTCTTCAAGCGTCGAGCGTATTTCACGCCGAATTTGATACACCACAGCCGGATTGATTCATGTGTGACGGTAATACCGCGCTCAGCCAGGAGATCTTCGGTGTCGCGATGACTGAGATTAAATTTGTGGTATAGCCAGACCGAGTAACTAATGATGTCTGGTGGAAATCGGCATCGCTTGTATGTATTCATCCGGTGATTCTACCAAATACGGCCAGTTAAGTTGGCAGTACCCATGCTGGCGATGTAGATAGGATCACGACGTGTCGACTATTTAACCGCATACTTGGCGGAAGATCACCACCCAGATGGATCAGCACAGATAACGACCCATCAGAAACTACAGTTGGACTTCACACTGCAACGGATAATTTTGCACGCCGACTGTCTTCTGGTTACGAAATCGCACGACACACCCTTCAAACTACTTGATAGTGGTATCGGTATAGGCAAAACCCAGATTCATGCGGAAGTTTTCCGTCAGAAGGGCCACGACATCAACTTCCAACCCCGTGGCCTCCAGATCGCCCACATTGTTCAACTGGACCTCGAAGGTTGGGGTTTCTGGGTCCTGCACCGTGCTAAGTGTCTGCCCTGCAATTTCCTGGGGGTCACACCTCGCCAGTGGCGATTTATGGTGCTGAGCCGTCACTATGTCTCTGTCATCACAAAGTCGTATCGCTCTTTGCGCTGTAATGCATCGCCTGGCAGGCTGACTAATAAATAGTCACCAGGTTTTACAGTGTCGTGAGTGTTTAAACGAGATCCGGATGACCAGATTTCCAGCGTGGTGTTTGCTGCCACTGCTTGAAGCTGCGCGACTATTGCGTCGACGGTTAACCCCGCCGCGGCGCTGGTCTTAACAGAAATCTGCCGCTGTGGATAATCGATGACAAGGCTTTCCGAAAATATCACGCCGCCATAAACGCTAAATTCAGTGGCACCGATTAATTTGAACGTTCCCAAAATCGGCACATCATAGCTATAGCTTGAATCCAGTACATGGACTCGCACATAGCGCGCCACCGCACCGATCTGGTCGCTGCTACGCAGCGGTTTTTTATTGTCGCGCTGATCAACCACTTCGCGATAAGTCTCGGCAAACACCACCGCACTGGTGGCGACATCTTCGGCAATTTCTATGCTGTATTGCACCGTGCCTTTTTCATTAATATTTTTTGGTAACCAGGCGGCATCGAGGCGTTCAATATAATAGTTAGCGCCGAGATCAATCTTCAGCCAGCCCGGTCCTTGATTGGGATCGGCGGTAATCCAGAAGGCATCCTCCCCGGATTCACCATCGAGTTGGTCGTTGCCATCGACTACATTGCGAGCTGCGGCAGGGGGATTACCCATCATCCCGTGAGTTAACTCGCGGCTGGCTTTCACCGGTCGGCCCAGTGACAGTGCGCCACGGCCAAGGCTGTACACCTGGCGATCTTCATTCGCGGCGATCACGGTAAACTGCAGGTCATCGGGGACAATATCAGCTAGGCTGCTATCCTCCGGCCACGCTAGAGCAGCGCCGTAGGGCAGGCTCAACATCTCTGCCAGCTCGCCCCGGCTTAAGCCGTAAGGCAAGTTGTAAATACGATGCTGTTCACTGTCAATGCCCAGCGACTTCGAGCTCAACCCGGTGTCGTCATTGAGAATACGCTGCCATACGACCTCGTCAGCCAACGCCTCCTCAGCTATCGAGCGGGCGGCAATGCGGTTGTCGCCCATCGCCAGCGCCACGGCCTGCCACTGAAAAAGGTTGCTGCCATCATTGTGGCGTTTGCCCTGCGACTCACCGTTCACTAGCAGCTCAACTTCATTGAGATTTGAATATATTTTGATAGCGGTACTCGGCGTTTTGCGCACATCAAAACGGCGACTGGTGATATACAGCAGTGGTACGTCGCGCCAGTGAGATTGATACCAATAATAGCTGTCTTTTTTGGTTTCGCGATCGAAGCTTACCAAGCCCTTGTTGTTGATACCGGGGGTCGAACCTTCATCCCGCAAATCGGCGGCGAAGTCGAACATATTCCAAATGAAGCTGCCCCACATATTCGGCCGCTCACGCATGATCAACCAGTTGGCTTCGTGGTAGCGATTTTGATATTCCTCAGTATGATCCTGGTTGACAGGTTGCTCGCTGTGCAGATCGACCGAGGAACCCGCGCCGTATTCACTGATGCCTATGGCGCGACCGGGAAAAGCGGCGTGGGTTTTATCCAGCCAGGTGGCCATGCCATCAAAGTCATTGTAATACCAGCCGTCGTAACGATTTTGGGCAATGATGTCGGGGATCAGCCATACGCCTTCGTCCTCGTGGTTGCCCAGCACTGCACCAGTGGTTAATCGATTGGGGTCTTCCTGTTTAGCTAGCGCCTCAAGCTTATTGACCAGGCGGGTATTGACCTCGCTGCCGTGAATACTGATCTCATTAAACAAGCCCCAGACAACAATTGAGGGGTGATTGTAGTTTTGTCGAATCAACTCAATGAGTTGCTGTTGGGCACTGGCGGTAAATGCTTCCGAATCGGTAACCTCACTGATCACAGGCACTTCGGCCCAGACCATAAAGCCCATCTGGTCGGCCAATTGGTAGACATATTCGTCGTGCTGATAATGCGCCAGACGCACCGCATTGGCACCCATCTCGGCGATCATCTCAAAGTCCTGTCGGTGATCTTCTTTAGAGACCGCCCAGCCTTTGCCTTCTCTGTCCTGATGACGGTTGACACCACGCAATCGCGCCGACTGGCCATTGAGAAACGCGCCTCGCGCCGGGCTAACAGTAAAGCTCCGCAGGCCCACGGGCTGCTGCAAGCTGTCCGCCAGGGTACCGTCCTGCTCCAGGCGAACAGCCATCTGATACAGGTAGGGGTCTTTCACGCCCTGCCATAAATGCGGGTTACTAATGGTCAAATTGCCCTTTACCGCGGTCGAGCCCTGTGCCGCCACGGTGATGCTATGTGCCTGCTGGGCCACGGTGCGATCGTCGGTATCGCGTAATTCATAGTAAACGAGTGCCTGTTGTTCACTGTCGCCATCGTTGACAATGGTGCTTTGTACGTCGATATTCGCCTGCTCTGTTGTCACCGAGCGCTGGGTGACATAGACCCCCGGTGAGGCGTAATCCATCATTTCAATATGCAGTGGCTGGGTCACCATCAGCTCGACGCCGCGATAGAGGCC
>JBLHKV010000157.1:0-9356 GCA_047618115.1 Halieaceae bacterium
TACCAGGCCTACGCTGATTACAACGATATGATGGACCTGACTGAGGACTTGTTGCGCGAGTTGGCTGTCTCGGTGAAAGGGTCGCCGGTGGTGAACTACCAGGGTGAGGAACTCGATTTCTCACAATCCTTTACGCGCATGACAGTAGTAGATTCCATTGTGCACTTTCACCCGGAAGTTAGCCTCGAGCAGTTGGGGCAGGCGGAGTTGGCGCGCGCATTGGCGACCGATCTTGGCATCTCACTTAAGGACAGTTGGGGACTCGGCAAGGTACAGATTGAGATCTTCGAAAAACTGGTTGAGCACCGCTTACAACAACCCACATTTATTACGGCGTATCCGACTGAGGTATCGCCGTTGGCGCGCCGTAACGATGACAATCCTTTCGTTACCGACCGCTTTGAATTCTTTGTTGCTGGCAGGGAAGTGGCGAATGGCTTCTCCGAACTCAATGATGCCGAAGACCAGGCACAGCGGTTTCGCGATCAGGTTGCGGAACTCGATGCGGGTGATGAAGAGGCTATGCACTATGATGATGACTATGTGCGGGCGCTGGAGTATGGCCTGCCGCCAACTGCCGGGGAGGGCATTGGTATCGACCGTCTGGTAATGGTGTTGACGGATTCGTCCTCGATTCGCGATGTGCTGCTGTTCCCACATATGCGTCGAGAGTAGCGCCACAGAGCTGGAGTAGTGCTAGAATCAGGAGCGAATGTCGTTTTTACAGGACCGTGTCCATGACTTACCGCCTGATTGCAATGCTGATGTTATCCCTGCTGGTAGTTTTGGGGTGTAGCGGCACTGCAGCGCCCTACAAGAAACCCCCGGCAGAGAGGGTTAAACCTGTTCCAGAGCTAAATCTCAACTTACCTGGGAATGATGAGGCGTGTGTGCCACCCGCACCCGGAGATCAAAATTTTATTCAAAAAGCTTTTGCCGCTTTGAGCGAAGGTGATCATATCGAGGCTCTACAATATTTTAAGAGCTTTCAAAGAACAGAGCAGGGAGAAAATCAGAGGTGGGAGGCGCGAATAGGTATCGCCTATCTGATTTTTGTACCAGCCAGCCCCGTTCACGATATGGAGGCAGCGCGCACATTGTATCGTGATTTACGTACCTCCAGCCCCGAGGAGGCGGAACTCCACCTGCAGACCATCATTATGCGTGACTCCATGGAAGCTTTTTACCAGTTAGAGTCCCAGATATCCAACCTCTCAGAACGTAATCGGGTATTGAGAGAGGACCTGGACAAGCGTGAGGTGGCGTTGAAGCGATTGCGTGATTTAACCATTGGTTCTTAGCAAACCAACACCGCGCTAACTCTGCTCCTGAAATTATGGGGACAGTTTACTTAATTAATTTTAGGGACAGTTTACTTAATTATTGAAGGTTCTCAGGCGTCGATCCTTCAATAATTAAGTAAACTGTCCCTAAAATTAATTAAGTAAACTGTCCCCATAATTTCATTCTTCTAATTTTTGTCCTGTTCATAATTCTGTAGACCGCTAGGTAGCGTCACATCAAATTGAGTGCCCACCCCGAGTTTGCTACTCACGCCTATTTCGCCACCCATCAGGTGACAATACTCCATACAGATGGCCAGCCCCAGACCAGTGCCACCGTATTTGGCACTGGTTGAAGACTCCGCCTGGACGAAGGCGTCAAAAACTAAGGCTTGTTGTTCGGCCGTCATCCCAATACCGGTATCGATAACAGAAAATTCGATATGGCTATCCGCCACCGCTTTTGCCGATAAGGTTATAGTGCCCTTGTCTGTGAACTTGCAGGCGTTACCCAGCAAGTTGATAAATATTTGCCTGAATTTGGCGGCATCGCCAAAGAAAAGTGGCAAGTCTAGCGGCAGATCTACGCTGAGAGTATTGCCACCCTCACTCAGCAGCGGATAGATGGTTTCACACGCCTCGTGGAGCAAGTCTCCCGGGCTGTATTCTTCAAGGTGAAGCGTCATCTTTCCAGTTTCAATTTTCGATAAATCGAGGATGTCGTTAATCAGATCCAGTAATTGTCGACCGGAGTAAATAATTTTCTGCAGGTCAGCGCCAAACTGTATGGAATCTGGCAGTCCTGAGTCTCCCAGTTCGTCGAACAACATTTCGCTATACCCGATGATTGCATTGAGCGGTGTTCGGAGTTCATGGCTGACATTGGCGAGAAAACTACTCTTGGCCTGATTGGCCTCATCTGCATTGAGTTTGGCGGCTCGCACCTCCTCGATTGCTTCGTGTAGCTTTGCGGACATTTCATTAAATGCAATGGCCACACCGCCGAGTTCGCCGTCGTCGATAATGGGTATTCGGTATTCTAGGTCGCCGCTACCAGCGCGTTCGGTGCCAGTTTTTAGTTCAAGAAGTGATGAATTAGTGTACCTGACCAAATAGAGCCCCAGGGCGCTGGTTAAAATAATGGTAGCGATAAAGACAAATAAAGTGATTCGATCGGTCAATGAAATTGTGCTGTCGATTATTTTTGCCTGTGCATCTGCTCCGACAATTTGTTCGTTTTCTAAATCTAGAAGTCGGTCGCGCACGGATTGGTAGCTATCCCGAAGCTTATTGCCGTAAATAACCGTCGCCGTATCGGTGGTGTTGTAGTTGTGATAGAAATCCAGCCACCGCGGTAGCAGGATGCTGGTGCTTTGCCAGAGTAGTTTATATTGATTCCCTTCGAGTTTATTGGACATTCGTCCCAAGCTGCGTATCTGGGTGTTGAGTGCACCGATATCTGCCTCGGCGTTCGCTCGGTCCTCCTCGTTGATCGCTCCGGTACTCTCGCGCAAAAAAGCCAGTACTTGGACTCGCTTATCCTGATCTTCCAATGCCTGTTGGATGGTAATAGCCAATTGCTGTGCGTTAATAGAAGAGCGAAAGGACTCCATGCTCTCGTTACGAACCAGGCTACCCCAGAAATGAGTGGCGACATTGACCGAGAGCATAATCAGAATAAGAAATAAGGAGAGCGTCAGTCGACGACTCAGGCTCATCATACCGAGTCGGCTCACGACGGTAATAGCCGAGCTATCTGATCTAAAAGGGTGGGAAAATTTATGGGCTTGGTGGCGTAGTCATCACAGCCCGCCGCCAAGGCCCTCTCCCGATCCTCATTCATGGCGTGCGCTGTCAGGGCAATAATGGGGATGTTCTTGATATCGGGATCACCTCTCACCTCACGACAGGTAGTCCATCCATCCTTTACTGGCAGGGACATATCCAGCAGCACCAGTTCGGGTAATTCTGCACGCATGAGGGTAAGAGCTTCCTCTCCGTCGACCGCGGTAGTTATGGCGAAGCCTTTGCGCTCAAGGCGTCGGCGCAACATGTCCCGGTTCAATTCATTGTCTTCCACCAGCAGCAGCCTGTGGACCTGGTTCATCGTTTGCCTCCAGTTGCCGTCAAACTAATCACTTCGTAAATTTTGATGGGTTGGTTCATCCCCTTGGCGGTAACGGTGTCGCTGCGACCAATCACAATTTCTCCAGTAATGGCGTCCAGAGTTGACTGAGAAATTAGAATTTCCCCGCTGAGTGCATGGTCTTCGATTCTTGAAGTAACATTGACCTGATGACCAACCACGCCATATTTGGTGCGCTTGTCGGAGCCGATATTTCCCGCGATAACATCACCGGTATTCACGCTGATGCCTATGCTGATTTCTGGCAGGTCTGCCGCTGCGTTGATCTCATTAATCGCCGCTACTGCCTGCTGCATGTCCAGCGCACACTGGACAGCGCGATCGGCATGATCTTCACGCGCCACGGGGGCGCCGAATATGGCGAGGATAGCGTCGCCGATAAATTCATCAATGGTGCCCTGGTGGTCCAGTATAATTTCAGACATCCCACCAAGGTAGATATTGAGCATGCGGACTACTTCGGCAGGTTCGAGACCTTCGCACAAGCTGGTAAACTTGCGAATGTCTGCCATCAGAATGCTAACCTCCCGTTGGACCCCGCCAAGCTTCAGCCCTTCCGGCTCCTCCAGTAGACTGGCGACAACTTCGTCTGAAACATAACGGCCAAACGTATGGCGAATAAAGCGGTGATTGCGTTCCAGCTCCTCCCGATAAGCTTGCTCTCGGTCCATCCAGCGCTTGCGTTCTAAACCCGCCTTGATACGCGCGCGCAGTAATACCGGGTTGAATGGCTTGAATAGGTAATCGTCGGCTCCAGCTTCGATACAGCGTACGATGCCTTCCCGGTCCTGTTGGCCGGAGATCACGATAACACCGATAGACCGCCACGCATCTCTGGCTTTGATTCGCTGCAACACTTGGTCACCGTCCATTTCTGGCATGATCAAATCGAGTATCACCAGATCGACCGGGGTATCTTCAAGTATCTCGAGAGCCTGGTATCCGCTATTGGCGGTGATTACGGTGTGCCCATCCCGACCGAGGTACCGGCTAAGAAGGTCGCGGTTTTCCTCGGCGTCGTCAACGGCGAGGATCACTCCGCCCTCGACGGGAGTCTTGGTCCCGGTGGTTGGCGTCGCGACCGGAGAAAGGTCTTCAATGCACGAGCATACGGCCACCAGTTCCTGAATTACCGTGGCGAGCTCGGAGTTTATTAATTGACCGAAGTCCTCGTGTATCAATTCTGCATAACCCTGCACGGCACCCGCCATATTGCGGATATCGTGCATCGATGGCGCTCCGTCGCCGGACTCCACCGTCAGCAAGCCAGTCAGTTTTGCCATGGCCTGTGAAAGTTTTTCAAGGACTTCAGCGCAATCGGGATTGGTCGCGCCGCTGTGCCCGGCCACCAGAATTTCAGCCCGGGAGAGGAGGGGGGGCAGCGAGACTGCCCAACTTGATTTGTGCGGTGCTGTTTTGATTGGCACTGTGCTATATTGGGTTTTCGATGATTATAGCCAGCATTGGACACGGCTGATAGCCCATTGGCTGTATTCATCACGGGCTTAACATAATTTGGGTTAGACGCGAATCATTAGATCATGATACTTGAACAAGTTGAATTATTTGCCGGCTTAACAGGACAAGAGCTTGAAGCTCTTGCTGAAAGCAGCACTTCTAAGGCTTTTGCCAAAAATACTGTAGTCATTCACGAGAACGACACGGCCGATTCGCTGTTCATCATTGAATCGGGACGTGTCAAAGTCTACTGCAGCGAAAAAAACGGCAAAGAATTCATCATGAACACTCAGGGTGCCGGGGACTATTTCGGCGAGCTTGCTCTCTTGGACGACTCGCTACGCTCGGCTTCGGTGCGCACGGTAGAGAAGTCCAGTTTCTGTGTTATCTACAAGGATGATTTCAACCGGGTTTTGGACGAACATCCGAATATCTCCAGGCAGCTGATTAAAAACCTCGCCGATCGTGTGCGTAAACTCACCGCAGATGTGAAAAGCCTGGCCCTGCAAGATGTTTATGGTCGTGTCGCTAACGTGTTGATGGACCTTTCTGAAGAGCGCGGTGATGGGACTTTGTATGTACCCGAAAAGCTGACTCAGCAGGATATTGCCGATCGTGTTGGGGCCTCCAGGGAGATGGTGGCCCGCATCCTCAAAGATCTCACAATTGGAGAGTATGTGCGCTTCGAGGGCCGACATATCATCATCAACACCCGTCTACCGGCCAAATACTAGCCCCAAAATCCCATGGGTGATCGCGTCAGAGCAACCGATACGATATAGGTGAAACACAAGGTAGCTGTCACCATCGCCAGCATCTTCTCTCTGGGTGATCGTGCCCATTTCAATGCCCAGGTTCCCAGTACGATATAGGCTAACAAAGCGAGAACCTTGGCACTCAACCAGTCTTGCTGCAAAGGATACTGTGAGCTCATTACAGCCAGGCCTACCGCAGTGCCCAATAGGATGGTATCGATGACGTGGGGGAGGATGCGGGACAGTCTATTGTTGCGGTAATCAATTCCAGCCAGCAGCAGCGACGCCCTGAGCAAAAACCCGGAGATCGACAGGGCAACTGCTGCAATGTGAATCATTTTCACTATTGAATACATGGATGGCTAGGTCGATGGCTCGGCGGCGGATTCGATAGAGTCGACCGTGCAGTACAAACTCCCGCTGGCCAGTTTGGCTTTGATCTGGGTCCCAGCTGCAGCGGCATCGCGGAGAATGTTGCCCTCTGGGGTTGTCACAATGGAGTAGCCACGTTGCAGCGTCGCGAGTGGGCTAACGGTGTTCAGCAACTCGGCAGCGCGAGCTAAACGCGTTTCACAGTTGGCAAGCCTGAGGCTGGTGCTCCGCTGCAGGCGTTGATCCAAGTCTTCACAGCGTTGTCCGAGCAGGCTCAGCTTCTTTGTTGGTAAGTGGTGGTCCATTTTGCTCATCGCCTGTTGCAGTCGGCTTTTCAGGACCTCAAGCTGGTTTTTGCTGGCGCGCCGGAGCCTCCCTTCTAGAACGTTGACCAGCTGAAGTTGCCCGCTGATTCGTTGTCCTGGAGGTCGAATCTGACGTTCCAGCCAATCCACATTTTGGCGCGCGCTATCGATGATAGCGCGAATCTGACGGAACAACTGCCGCTCGAATTGTCGGAGAGTGTCCAATGTGTCGGCCTGGTTCGGGCTGAGTAGCTCTGCCGCGGCCGAAGGCGTCGGCGCGCGTTGATCCGCTACGAGATCACAAATTGTAAAGTCGGTTTCGTGGCCGACCGCGCTGACGACAGGAATCCTGATGTTGAAAATTTCTCGGGCCAGCGCTTCACTGTTGAAACACCATAAATCCTCCATAGAGCCACCGCCTCGTCCGATGATGATAGCGTCTACTGCGAGCGTTTGGTTGTTTTGGGCCAATCCAAGCCTTCGGATGGCCGCGATCATCTCTGCCGCTGCGCCATCGCCTTGTACCCGGGTCGGAACAATAAGTAGCTCGGTGCTCGGGTGACGCCGGTGAAAAACCGAAATCATATCTCTGAGCGCAGCACCACTGGCCGAAGTAATCAGGCCTACGCGATTCGGCGAATTGGGTATCGGCTGTTTGTGTGCCACATCGAATAAGCCCTCCGCCTGCAATTGACGCTTGAGCTGCTCGAACGCCGCCTGTAGCGCCCCATCCCCGGCAAGTTCAATGTGCTCGAGAATCAGCTGGAATTCACCGCGCCCCTCGTAGAGAGAAACCCTGGCTCGCAGTTTTACTTTTTGTCCATTTTCCGGCTTGAAGCGGCACAGCATATTTCGATTGCGAAACATCGCACACCGAACCTGGGCCCGCTCGTCCTTGAGTGTCAGATACCAGTGGCCAGAGGAGGGGCGAGCAAAGTTACTGATTTCGCCGTCGACCCAAATAGTGTCGAAGTGACTCTCCAGCAAACGTTTCGCGGTACGATTGAGCTCGGTTACGCTGAGTGCGCTAGTTTCGCTGTTCAATGGGCATCCAATAGAATAAATGATTTGCGTTGCTGGGCGTCTAATGTCCACCTATAATGGCGCGTTTCCTACAGACCATCAACGGGGGACACCATGTTAAGAATCTCAGAAAAAGCACTGACTTTCGATGATGTCCTGCTGCTACCGGGCTATTCTGAAGTTGTTTCCAAAGACGTGCAACTACAGAGCCGGCTAACCCGTGGTATTCAATTGAATATCCCGCTAATTTCAGCCGCAATGGACACCGTTACCGAGTATCGCCTCGCTATCGCAATAGCTCAGGAAGGCGGCATCGGGATTATCCACAAGAGCATGAGTATAGACCGCCAGGCACAGGAAGTGCGCTCGGTGAAAAAATACGAAAGTGGCGTGGTCAAAGACCCCATCACAATTCAGGTAGACGCGACGATTCGCGACCTGATTGCGGTAACCAAGGAACACCAGATATCCGGCTTGCCAGTTATGAAAGGCACTGATTTGGTTGGTATTGTAACCCGCCGCGACGTGCGCTTCGAAACCAATCTTGATCTTCCGGTCTCACAGATCATGACTGAGAAAGATCAGCTGGTCACAGTTGCCGAGGGAGCTAGGCCGGAAATGGTGCAAGGCTTGCTGCACAAGCACCGCATCGAGAAAATCCTTGTAGTTAACGAGAATTTTGAGCTGAAAGGCCTGATTACTGTCAAGGATTATGATAAGGCTGAGAACTACCCTCACGCCTGTAAAGATGAGCTCGGGCGGCTGAGGGTCGGAGCATCGGTGGGAACCAGCCCCGACACAGACGATAGGGTAGCTGCCTTGGTTGCAGCTGGCGTTGACGTGATCGTTGTCGATACCGCTCACGGACACAGTAAAAACGTAATTGAGCGGGTCAGAAAAATCAAATCAGACTACCCGGATATGCAAGTAGTGGGTGGCAACATTGCGACTGCGGCAGCCGCTATCGCTCTGGCCGACGCTGGCGCCGACGCAGTGAAAGTGGGAATTGGTCCAGGATCTATCTGTACTACGAGGATTGTCACCGGCATTGGAGTCCCGCAGATTAGTGCTGTCGCTAACGTCGTGGAAGCGCTTAAGGGCCGGGATATTCCGGTTATTGCCGATGGTGGTATTCGCTTTTCCGGTGATATCTCCAAGATAATCGCAGCGGGGGCCCACTCCGTTATGATAGGCGGTATGCTGGCCGGCACCGAGGAAGCGCCCGGTGAAGTTGAGTTGTACCAGGGACGTACTTATAAAGCGTACCGGGGAATGGGATCCATCGGGGCTATGGCCCAGACCCAGGGCTCCAGTGATCGCTATTTTCAGGATGCCAGCGCAGGTGCAGAGAAACTGGTACCGGAAGGTATCGAGGGCCGGGTACCGTATAAAGGCCCCGTGGCGGTCATTATTCACCAGATGATGGGCGGCCTTCGATCCGCCATGGGTTACACCGGAAGTGCCGATATAGAAACCATGCGCTCGGTTCCCGAGTTTGTGCGGGTAACCTCAGCAGGCATGACCGAAAGCCATGTACACAATGTCTCAATTACCAAAGAGGCACCCAATTACCCTATCAGTTAGCAAGCTGAGGCAAGCGACGCCATGACCCGAGACATTCACGCCAACAAAATCCTGATTCTCGATTTCGGTTCTCAATACACTCAGCTGATAGCACGTCGTGCTCGCGAAGTCGGCGTTTACAGTGAGATTCACGCCTGCGATATGGGCGCCGATGCCATTGCGGCATTCGGCGCTGCCGGTATTATTCTTTCTGGGAGCCCCGAGTCAGTTGCGGCTGCCGATTCGCCCCGGGCACCGGAAATTGTCTATGAACTGGGTATTCCGGTACTGGGTATTTGCTATGGTATGCAAACCATGGCCGAACAGTTTGGGGGCAGGGTAGAGGGGTCGCAAACCAGTGAGTTTGGCTATGCTCAGGTTGAGGTGCTAGCGGCGGGACCCTTGTTTCACGATATCAGCGATCACGTTGGCGATACCGGGCAGGTACTGT
>JBLHKV010000158.1:0-9312 GCA_047618115.1 Halieaceae bacterium
GGATTGTTCCACATCGCCACTCGAATTACATCACCCTCTTGGGTGAACCAACTGTTCAGCTGGTCTAGGAGAAATAGGAGCGAAAAAGCTGGATCAGAATACTCAGCGCTACCAGCGGAATAATCCAGCGAGAGAGCTTCGCGACCTTTTCAGGGTCCATTGGTTTAGCGACACGCTCCGTCAGGTATATAAAGGCAAACAGCGACACGAACAAAATTCCCAGAATGAGCAATAGATTACCCACGCGAAACTCCTGGTTGCAAACAACTCTCGCCACTAATCACAGCGACAACCCCACGTGGTAACCGGTGCGGATTGCACCCTCGATGTAACCCACGCCGGTGCAGTCACCGGCTTCGCGCACTGCAACGCCCTCTCCTTCAAGGATATTGGCTAAATCCCGGTTGGCCGTTGCTCCGGTAGCCAGGATGACAGAATCTGCATCGATACGCTGCACGACGTCGGCAGAGCTAATTTCTAGACAAGTCCTGTCAATTTTGTTCACTACGCTGTTATTGATCATCGTCACCCCGTGTTCGCGCAACGTGTGCAATACCCGCCAGCGTCGCACCACAGCGAGCTCGGCCCCGAATTTATCCCCCTCTTCGACGATAGTCACTAAACGTCCCCGCTCTACCAAAAATTCTGCCAACTCCACCCCAACCAAACCACCCCCGACAATCGTTACCTTTTTCCCCAGTGGCATCCACCAACGACTGAAGTGTCTTAACGCAGCTGCATTACGGGTAATACCCAGCAGCGCACCGAAAAATAACATGACTCGACCATTCAACGACAGCTTTCTCGTGGCGACCTCAGCGCCTTCAGCGCCTTCAGCAGTCATGATATGTCGCAATTCATCGCCACTGAGCACGTGTGCCAACTGCGCTCCAGGAATCGCAGGAGCCTCGCGCCTGGCTCCGGTCGCCAGGACCACAATATCGGCATTAATCGACCGAACCAAGGCAAGGTCGACAGTAGTGCGAAGTTGAATATCGACCCCAAGGTCAACAATTTGTTTTTCCAGGTAGTCGATGAGCTCACCGTTCTCCTCATAGACAAGCGATGAGAAAAATACTGTTCCACCCAATCGGTGACTGGACTCACAAAGGGTCACGCGATGTCCGCGCTGTGCCGCTACTCTAGCTGCCTCCATCCCGGCTGGGCCACCGCCAACAACCAAGATGTGTTGTGGAGTAGACGCCGGCGACACGATCACCTCGGCCTCGTGCCCGGTAGTCGCATTAACGGCACATATGACAGACTCATTAATAAATATCTGACTGACACAAGTGTAGCAATATATGCAGGGGCGAATGTCTTCTACTCTGCCCTGCATTATTTTATTGGGTAGCTCGGGGTCTGCGAGGAGTTTTCGCCCCATGGCGATAAAATCCGCTTCGCCAGCGGCAATCACCTGATCGGCAAGTACAGGTTCGATTCGACCAACGGCAATGACTGGAATGTTGCAGACTAATTTCGCCGCGGCGGCAAATTTTAAATAGGCGCCAGGCTCGTGTACAAGGGGGGCTTCGGTGAAACCAATGCCGGAGGCCGGGTTAGCGTAGGCGCTCATATGAACCGCATCGGCGCCGGCTTGCTCCGCAAGCTGCACCGTCTGTATTGCGTCCTCAACACAAATTCCGTCATCAACCCTGTATTCTTTGGAGTCCAGGCGCAGCCATACCGGAAAATCTTTACCCACTACAGCTTTGATGGCTGAAATTATCTCAACCATCAATCGTGCCCTGTTCTCGAGGGAGCCACCGTACTTGTCTTCACGTTTGTTAACGTGGGGAGATAAAAATTCGGAAATTATATAACCGTGTCCCGCGTGGATTTCGACGCCATCAAATCCGGCCCGTTGAGCGCGCTGCGCCGCGTCCACAAAACACACGATAAGCCAATTAATATCCTTCTGGGTCGCTACCTTGTAGGCGATCCGCGCGCCATCACTGCTAAAAGACTTTACAAATGCCTCCATCTCCTCCGTGGTCAGGGCGGACATCATATCGTCCTGCTCGCTTGCCGGGATAGAAGGGACCAACATCTCTCGACCCGCAGCCATATCCCGGACCGCTACCTTGCCCGCGTGCTGGAGTTGAATAGCAGCGCGACAGCCGTGGGATTTTACGCGGGCGGCAAGCGCGGCCAGACCCGGAATAAAATCATCATTCGAGATAGCCACCTGATTAGGATTACAGGCACCCACTGGCCACGCGATGGCGGCAACACCGACGATGACCATCGCGGCTCCACCCTTTGCTCGGGCTTCGTAATAAGCCTGGATTGGTTCGCCACAATGGCCGTCGATCTCCGCCAGGTTGGTCCCCATGGGAGTCATGATAATTCGATTACGTAATTCGAGTGTGCCAATTTTCCCGGGTGACATAAGGTGTGAAAAGCTCATTGGTTCAGCGCCCTATACCAAAATAACTCGCTAGGTTGTCCACCCCGCATATCTGGCATTTCCTTGTCATCAGGTCGCACATCAACTACACCTCAATCTTCAATCATAACCATCTCAGCGTTATTTCCTCAGTAGATGAGGCGCCATAGCGGCAACCATATTCTTGATGCCGTCCCGCCATTCCACCCGGGTTGGGCCAATCAATTCGCGCATCAAGCTAGTATCAATCTGTAAACTCCCAAAAGCTGTATCACTCTCTCTGAAGATGGGTTTCAATCCGGTTAAATCAGTGAGGTGCTCGCACCATTGTTCTATCGATGTGCTATCAGACCCACCCAGGTTCACAGTAATTGGGTCCGAAGATGCGTGGGCTAAAAGCCGTGGTATTTTTTCCAGATAATCATCCACATGCAATAGATTGTAGGTGTTTGGTCCGTCTGGATGGATATCTATGGGCACGCCGGCTTCCATCATCAGCAGGTGATACCAGGGCCAACCCCCATTGTTGCCATAGGGAACACTCAGACGAGCGATGACAGACGGCACCGAAAATTCACGTGCGACGAAACGGCACAAGGTCTCAGCGGCGATCTTACTAATACTGTAGGTAGGGAACATGGCCCGGTGATTGTCACCCAAGGGTGAGTCTTCCCGCCGGGGTTCGTGACCTGCATATTGATACACCGCTGTAGAGGAAAAATGCAGGAAGCCGCGGACTTGCTCGCAATGTATCATCAAGCGACCTAGCCCCTCGACGTTGGCTGCCAGGTCGTAGTCGAATTCGCCGCTCTTGACCACCGCAAAATTGAGCACATAGTCAAAATCTCTGGGGACCGCCTTGAGACTGTCTGGCTCGGCCAGATCGGCGCGCAGGCATTGCACACCCAGCGCCTCTATACGCTGTATGTCTTCCTTGTTGCGAAATCGTGCCAGCGCAAACACATCCGCTATATCGGCGAGTGCCGCAACTACTGGCTGGGCAACCTGGCCAGTAGGGCCGGTTATAAGTATACGTTGACCGCGAAGATCAACCGGGGAAAGAGTCACGTCATTTACCTCTGACTATCGGTTTATAAAAGGAGGGTGGTTAATCGCGCTATATCGACCGAGTCGCCACCTCGGGATCTGGCTTTATCAACCGCTTTCTTGACGCCGGTCGTCAGCTGTCGACTAAGTTGTTCCATGTTCACAGCGGGGTACTGGGTTGGAAACCATGTGATCAAGCCTACCGATGCTGTCATGCCTGGGTCCACGGCGTCTGCTACTACCACGGGTAGCTGGGTAACTTCATGGCGAATCCGTTGGCACACATCGAGCGCTTTCTCTTCGGCACAGCCGGGTAATATCACGACGAAGCTATGCTCATCATACCGGGAAAGAGAATCTGTAGTGCGCAGCAATTCATCCACCTTGGCAGACAAATTTCGTAGCGCGTGTTCACCCACAGAGTGACCATGAAGCTCGTTGAGCTGGGCGTAATTATCCGGATATACAGAAATTAGCGACACTGGCTCTCGGCTTCTATTCGCGCGTGATATCTCCTTTGCGAGTTCAATCTCGAACATGCGTCTATTGCCAACCCGGGTAAGTGGATCAATCAGGCTGAGCTTATTTAGGCGCTCCTGATTCAGGCAATTTTCGATACATATACCGATCACCGCTGCGAGGTGACCGATCATCTCCAGCGTTCTTTTATCATCGAATCTATCTGAGCCGCTACTTCCCCAATGCAGGCTACCCACCACTGTTTCTCCTTGGGTTAAGGGCATCTTCACGGCGCTCCTTAATTTACGATCGACGCTAAACAAATCAGCCATCGGTGCAGTAAATTCGGTTACGCGCTCAACTTCAGGGCTATTGCCATAGAGGACTTTGAATTCATTCGCATCGTCCATAAATATCACCCGGCCCTGGTGATCAAGTTTGGCAGGAAGATCTGCCTGTAATCTGGAGTCCGGGTCCAACAGGAACAGCTGCACTCCATCTAACTCAAATTGTGCACGACTTTCATAAACCAGAACGTCAATTAATGCCGCCAAGCTGAATGCATCAAGTAACTTAAGTTCAAAGCTTTGCAGTTGCTCGAGATTGTATTCGCTCGCCTCGACCATCCTGATGAACGCGGCAAGTTGCTCTGATACCTGCTGCGAGTCCTCCAAAGACACCTCGTGGGTCAGTTCGGGTAATGGGATGCCATTGTCGCTGGTATTACTCATCGGATTTTCTGCCCAATCGGTGCGGTTGGCTTCATTGTAGACCCAAACCTATGTAAATTATCAGTTTTTTGTTTTACCCCGATACAGGCCATAAGCTTCCTGCTATCGGTAACCCGCTGCCTGTAAACTGAACAAGCGGGCATAGTGGCCATCTAGTTGCATCAGAGATTCGTGGTCACCACGTTCAATTATGCGTCCTCGCATCAGAACGACCACTTGGTCTGCCATGCGGACGGTGGAAAATCGGTGCGAGATGAGAATAGCCATTTTGTGAGCAGTATTGGCGCGGAAATGCTCAAACACAGACGCCTCCGCCGCTGCGTCCATAGCCGCCGTGGGCTCATCCAGAACCAGAATATCCGCATCGCTGCGCATGAAGGCTCTGGCCAGTGCAACCTTTTGCCACTGTCCGCCGGAGAGCTCCTGGCCGCCGGCAAACCAACGGCCTAACTGAGTGTGGTATCCGTCCGACAAGCGCTCGATAAAATCGTCTGCCTGCCCCATAATAGCGGCTTCCGACCAGGCTGGTTCGTCGGAAAATCGCTGCACATCACCCGCGCCGATATTTTCACCTACGAGCATCTGATAGCGGACAAAATCCTGAAAAATGACGCCCACTCGCCGATGCAGTACCGTAGTACGCCACTCACGCAGATCCAATCCATCCAGCAATATGCGGCCACTGTCTGGTTCGTATAAACGGGTAAGCAACTTAATCAAGGTCGTTTTCCCCGAGCCGTTCTCGCCAACCAGCGCCAAACTGGTACCGGGCTTAATGTGTAATTCAACCGCGGTGAGCGCGGGCTCAGTGGCTCCCGGATAGGAAAAACTCACAGCCTCAAACCGCACACCATCTCCCGGCGTTGGACCTGTGTCGAGAGTACCGTCTGGAAGATCCGTACCCTCTTCCAAAAATTCATAGAGATTGGATAAGTACAAATTATCCTCATACATACCACTAATAGAGGACAGGATATTGGAAACCGCCGACTGCCCCTGTTTGAATACCATAAGGTACATTGTCATTTGGCCGAGGGTGATTTTTTGGTAAACAGTCGCCCAAACGATCCACGCATACGCCGAGTAAAATGCTGCTGTGCCGACCGAGCCCAGTCCAAAACCCCAGAGATCGCGCCGCAATGTCAGGTTTCGGTCACGTTGATACAGTCGCTCGTATATGTCTTTGTAGCGTTGCAGCAAGAGCGGCCCAATTTGAAATAGTTTTACCTCCTTGATGGTGTCTTCTCGAGCCAGCACAGTTTCAAGATACAGTTGCTTGCGGCGCTCGGGAGATCCCCAGCGAAACAAGCGAAAAGCATCACCGGAAAATTTGGTTTCACCAATGAACGCGGGCATACCGCCCAGTAGTAAAAGTAACACAGCCCAGGGGGAAAACTGGATTAGCAGTACTCCCAAACTAAGCAGCGCCACGATATTCTGTAACAAACGGAAGGTGCGTTTGACGAGACTCAGTGGTCGACTGGAGGCCTCTCGACGAGCGCGGGTTAATTTGTCATAAAACTCTGAATCCTCAAACTGCCGCATTTGCAACCGCTGAGCCTTCTCCAGAATCATTACGTTTACACGCTGCCCGAGTTGAGCTCGCAGTAAAGACTCAGCGGCAGATATACCCCGCTCCATCGCACTCAGTAAGATAACCAGACCGGCCTCAATAGCCACAAAAAAGAAGACTTGCTCTGCGCTATTCGCCAATGATCCAGTGGGAGCTACGCTTGCGGCCACCACGCCATCGACTATCAGCTTGCCCACATAGGCGGTAGCCGCAGGGATACCGCCAACGCCCACTGTTAGAACTGCCAGTACCAGGGTCAGGACGGGGGAAGTTTGCCATACCAGCTCCAGGGCTCGACGGCTGTATGCAAATACGCCTAAAAAACTCTTATCGAGACTCGATTCGAGCTCGCCTTTCAAAGGCGGACCATAGGCACTAACCATATCGCGGACGACCTAGCGGTCGGCTGACTGCCAGTTAGCTTCCGGAATTTCAGTACCCATTGTCGAACTAATATAGGTTTGAGCTTCTTCCCGAACTTGCGCCGTTACGCCAAACTGACTTTCAAAAAACGAGCGCACCACTGCCGCCGTGATCGATTGCTGCCGCAATGGGTTGATCGCAGTCGGTAGAGGATCCAACAGACAGAGGTCATTGGTGGCGTCATAATTAATACCCTGCTCCGGCGTACCAAAGAGGTAAAACCACGGTTCATCGGCCTCCTCCTTAAGTGCTCTGGTGACTACGTAACAGCCAACGCTATCGGGGTTGTTCAGCCAGCGAAGGATACCGACAGTTCCAGCGAAGCCAGTGTGAGACCCACCTGCTATCGTAACCAACTGGCTGTGTGGAATTCGATCCAAAACAGGTAGCGCGTTCTTATCATAGGGGACCATCGCATCGAGATCGGCGGCAATCATCATGAAAGGCAAATCCGTTCTGGTCTCGAAAAAACGGTGGGTGAACTTGCTAGTGGGTCCGGCAATGGCAAGTGCTGCGTCAATCCGTTTATCCCCTAAAGTGGGGTGATAGGCGGTTAGCATTGTTGTCATGCCGCCGAGAGAAAAACCGGTGATACCAATTCGTTCCGGGTCGATCAGTCCAGCTAAGGTATGCCCACTATCGGCACTCCAGCCCAACAGGCTATCAATGATAAAGCTGACATCTCCCGGTTGATTTACAACATCCTTCACCAGCGGACCCCCGGGTGCATCCAGATTGGTAAGAGGGTAATCAACTGCGACTACAACATAGCCGAGACTGGCCAATAATTCAGCTAGATAGGCCCCGTCCTGCCTGGTCGAGGAAAATCCGTGACTGTAAACTACCAGTGGACCTGCTTCAGGCTCTCGAAAATCTACAAGCTCCTGGTGCCACACAGTCGCCGTTAATCGGCGTTGCGCAGCTCCCACATAATCACCGTTGGTCTGGGTGGAGCGACTGGCGTCAATCAACTCTATGTTGAACTGAGTAACATCGTGGACCCCAGGCATTAACAGCGCGGCACTATCGGACCCTTCTGGAAAGGGGGTCGGTTGACGACCCATCGCCAAAACCATGCTCACTACGGCCAGCAGAATGGCTAACCAGACCAATATTCTCATGAAAAAAACCTCAATGCATGTTGCCGATCAGCCACCCGAATAAGTCAACGGCAGGTAATAGTCTACGAGTGATTCCGGGTAGCCAATCAATTCTACCAGACGGGAGCGGCACTCGGACTCACTGGCGCCACGTTCTTTCCAGACAGGAACTCGCTTGACCATGGTTTCCACCCGCTCCCGCGGCGTAATAATCCAGGTATCCTGCGGCGTCTCGCCGAACCAGAAATCGGCAGCACAGGTTTGTTTAGCCTTGGGTTTCATGTAAAGAGCTAAATTAAGTACCTTGCGCGCCCCGCTGTCGAGCACGTACTTGCTTAAAAACTGCATCGTTCCACCACAGTCTCCCAAATCATCAATCATCAATACCGTATCACCGCTGATAGCAATTGAGATCCCGTGCTGAACCAAAGGACTTTCGTGGCGCACGCCAGGGCCCTTATAAAGCGATACCCCCACCGTACCGCAATCGATCTTGGGTTGATCGATACCGCGCCCCTCCACCAAGTGATCGTAGAGTAGTACACCAGGCAGCATACCCCCCATGGTTACAATCAGTGCCTTGCTTATCTGGTCGGTTGAGCCGGCGTACCGACGTTGATAGTCGTGCACCTGCTTTGAAAGCTCGAACACCATCGCCGACTCTACAGCGTCGGGCACCAGTAAAAAACTCAGTTCGTCATCTGGCACCATGACACCCACGGGTGCTTTCCAGTACTCCAAATCAATCGCACTGCGATGCTGACCAATATGATCCATGTAATTCATACTTTAAGTAGCTTTCCCTGGTGGTTTAGAAGGTTTGAATACTGCCGTAGTGTGGCTCTACGTTGGCGGAGTTGACTGACGGGTATCCAGCGTCGTCAGCCGCCAGAGGGGCTTTGCCAGTTGCAGGGCCCGAGCGTTCCTCGCGCGGAGTGTTACCGAGGTGAGTACGATAACACTTGCTGAAATGCGGAGTCGACACAAAGCCACATAATGACGCCACTTCGATAATTGATAGCGAGGTCTGCCGCAGCAGTTGCCGAGCTCGGTACAAACGTAAGCGCAAATAATATCGCGATGGTGAACAATCCAAATTGCTCTTAAATAAGCGCTCCAATTGCCGTCTCGAAATACCAAGTAAGCCGGCCAACTCCTCCAAGGGAATGGGCTCCTCGACATTGGCATCCATCAGAGTGGTGGCTTCGACTAACTTCGGGGACGTGATGCCCATCGTATGCCTGAGTGGTATTTTCTGACTGTCATCCTGGTTGCGTATGCGATCGAGTACAAACATCTCCGATATTCCCCGCGCGAGACTGAGGCCATGTGCGCGACAAATTATATTGAGCATCATGTCCAAGGGTGCGGTACCACCGGTACTGGTCAACCGTTTCCTCTCAACCGTAAACAGTTGGTTATTGCAGCTGACTTTTGGATGCAGTTCCTGCAATGCACTCATACATTCCCAATGCACGCTGCACTCGTAGCCATCCAAGAGCCCGGCAACCGCCAAGACATAGGCGCCAGTACAAATCCCACCAAGCTGGACGCTTCTCGAATCGAGTTTACGCAGCCATACCAGTTGGT
>JBLHKV010000159.1:0-9204 GCA_047618115.1 Halieaceae bacterium
CTGTACATCCGTGAGCGTCCCAACCCCGTTATCCGTGGCCGTCACTTCAACGACATAGGTATTATTACTGCCGTTATCAGCCGGCGTTTCAAAATCGGGCGCGGCCTGGAAGGTCAATACCCCGGACCCGCCAACGATCGAAAAGAACGCTTGGTCTACTCCACCTGTAATCGAGAAGGTCACGGTATCGGCGTCCGGATCGGTCGCCGTCACCGTTGTCACGGCGGTCTGATTTTCGGCCGCGTTGACCCCAGCGGTTGCACCGCTGCCATTCGAGGTAATGACCGGTGGCGCGTTCTCTGCAGCAGCATCCGTGACGGTGACTGTGATCGTCTGGATGTCCGAGGTATTCGTACCTGCGGCGTCCGTTGCCGTCACAATGACGGTATAAGTATTATCACTACCGGTATCTGTGGGATTTTCAAAGTCTGGTGCTGTACTAAACGTCAATACACCCGAACCTGAAACGATCGAAAAATTAGCCTCGTCAGCTCCCCCATTTGTCCCATAGGTGATGGTATCAGAATTGGGGTCGGTGGCATCTATATCGGTCACGGCGGTTGTATTTTCGGCAACGTTAATAGACACGACTGATGTACCATCATTGCTTGTGATATAAGGCGGCAAATTCGCTACATCGGTGTTGTATACTATGTCGCCTCCATTTCCCACGGCAACGACTCGCGCACCTAACGAATTATACTCGACATCATTTAGATCTCCAGCACCGGTGCTCGCAGCAAAGCTCCAAGTATCTCCACTATCCGTCGTTTCTCCAGCGACTCCACTAGCACCAACGGCGTACCCTCGCGAGCCTACTAACGCAACGGCAAATATGTCGGCACTAGCCTCTCCCTCGTCTGTCCAGGAGGATCCACTAACTGCACCCTTCCAGACTTCGCCTTCACCCCCGACAGTATTAAGACCTACTATCGCGACAGATCCTGATATTCGTATATCATTTGCATCCACCTGATCCGCAGCCGTCGTTACTAGTTCCCAGTCGACGCTAACGGTACCACCGCCAGATGGAGGACTGTAGTAGACCGATGGTAGGTCTGGGTCTCCCCCCATTCCCATGATCTTTTCACCAACCGCAACAGCGTATGTACCATTGAAATCTACGGCGTACAAGTTTTTCTCTTCGGTACCTGCGATGGCTCCTGCAGCTACCTGTGTCCAGTTCGCTGAGGTTACGTCGTTGCTGTAGAAAATAGTAGCCGTATTACTCATATTTTCTTTATTGCCGACGGCAATAGCCGTGGTTCCCGACATAGCTACGTCGTTAAATGCATCACTATATCCAGTGGAACCAGCGGACCAACTTTGCCCCTTGTCATTACTGTAAAATATGACCCCATTATTACCGACAGCCACTGCATTTGTGCCGTCAAATGTAACGGCGTATAGCGCTTGGGTATTCGTCCCTGTGGTAAGCGTATTAGTCCAGCCACCACCAGCATCCTGAGTCGGGATAAGATTATTGCTCGTCCAAATCTCACCATTTTCGCGCACCGCAATTGCCACACCTTCGGTCGCGTTATAGACGACATCGTTCAGAGCCGATGCGGTGGATAGGTTGACTTGTCGGGTAAATATGGCCCCGTAGTCGTTGCTGATATAGATAGCTCCGGCAGCATCCACAGCAATAAATGTACTGTTATTTTGGTCCGTGGCGACAGCATTGAATACCTGGGAGCTAGCAGGCGTCTGGGTTGAGTTTCCCCAAATGATAGCCTCTACCTGTTTAGGCAAAACACAAAGTATTACAGCCAGTACAGGCCATACCCATAGCAATAGACTCCTCATTCCAGCCAACAGAGGGCGGTGAGTCATCACACTGATACTCGGGGAATTAGCATAAACTATATTGTAGCGTGCGCGCATATACTTATATGATCTTCAAAAAAAGACTAATGTGAGTTAAAAACGGGCATGGTGTTTATTTATCCATGCGCATGCCATGTCTAACGAAGCGAATCTACCATAGCATGTAAGGCTCTACGTAGTTTTAATGTGGCATTTTGTTCGAGGGTCGGACTTCTCAAAAATGCCAGCGTGTTATTTATTTTCCGCCGCAGCATATTGGATTCGCCCATTGGTAGGGCGAAATTACTGTCACGGCCGCGCTGTAGCAAAGACCGAATGTGAGAATGGGTTTGCCATGCGGTAGCAATATAGGCTCGCGTGTCGTCTAACTGAGCCAAGATCTCCTGACGCAAGAACAGTAGCTGCGCTTTATGTGACCGACCCAAAAGACTATCGATCAAATCAATTGCCTCGTTAAGGACATCCTCGTCCCCAACCAGTTCGCCGATATGTCGACGCCATAGTGCCCGCAATAGAATGGCGTCAGCGTGCCAACCATCAGTCGACTGGGTGGTGGCAAGTTGTTGCTCTAATTTGGCTAATCGAACCCAGTCACTTCGCTCTGCGAAATTCTGACCCTGCAGAACGGCCTGTGCCGATATTGGTAGCAAATGGCTACCGAACTCGTTGCCACTGGGAGCCGTAGCTGAAGTATCTGTAATTCGGTGGGATATAATGTGCGCATAGCGCGCATTATGGTTGTTCGGATCGTGCTCCAAAGCTTGTATAAAAGCCACTTTGGCCGCTTGCAAATTGCCCTGTTGTTTTAGTCCGAATCCTTTGATTAGAAACTTATCTGTTGGGTTGGAAGCAAATTGTGCTATTGGTAGCGCGCGCTGCTCATAGCCTTCTTGTATGAGCCTGCGCGCAAGATAAGCCAAGCGCACGGTATCTAGTTGCGTGTATACCCAACTACCGGCACTTACAACGGGATCATAGCGATCCAGCGCTTCAAATAGGTCACGGGATGCTTCCTCGCTATCCGAGACGAGAGGTCGCATTGCCAACGGATTGTCATCGTCTGACAGCGGCCGAGCCTGCTGCATAAATTCTGCGGATGCAAACTCGTCTAACGCTAATGTCAATAGCAGATCCTCTGGAGTGAGGATACCATTTATCAACAGATAGTCTTGCCAGGCGGTTGGCTGCATAGCGCGGTCCTGAACGCGTTGTTCGAGCTGCAGTGCAGTGTCGGATGCTATGAGTATATAAGTGCCACGCGCGGGCTGGTAAACACGGAGATGGCTGAAGTGCTCCAAGATAGTTGCACACAAAGCGCGCATCAACGCGAGGTCGACAAAGGGGGTTCCGATCCATTGCACGAATACCCCCCCCGACTCAAGGTGCTGCTTGGCAAGGGCGATAAATTCGCTCGTATACAGATGGGAAGCTCCTGCCGTCCACGGATGGGAGGGCTGGGAGACTATGATATCGTAGCGCTCGTCGGACAAGACCAACGCACTGCGCGCATCGTTCAGGACGATGTGTATGCGAGGATCAGCTAGCGGATTGCTATGTCGATCATCGGCGATGAGTCGATTGGCCGCTATGACTTCCGGCTCTAGTTCAACGACATCAATGGTCTCTAACGTTGTCGGTAATTCTTCGAGTAAGACACCGCCGCCCCAACCGACAACGAGGGCCGAGCGCGCCTCTGGCCGCGCGATAATGGGTAAGGCCATCAGCCAGCGTGCACTGTGATAACTCGGTGGGCTATTGGCAATGCGGACACTGGCTTCGGGCAGTCCGTTGGTGCGTAAGTAGAACGAACCTTTTGCTTCATACAAGAGGACATTGGCGGCTTTGCCGACGCTTGAGAACAGGGTCTGCCCTTCCGTAGGGCCAGACATTGCCGATGCATTGAGTAGGGACGTTGGTTCGGATGGCTTGTAAACGGCAAGGGCAAAACAAGCCATGGCAAAGGCGCTCCATTTATAGGAGCCAGGTATGCGGCACAGTAGCCAGACAGTGAGCAGCATAAGTAAAACATTGAGCGCAACAGCTAGATGGAGCGCAGTGGCGAATCCCGCCTGGGGCAACAGGTAAAAACCGGCGATGAGACTGCCGGCGATAGCACCGAGCGTATTCCATGTGAACAGCCGCGCAGTGGCCTGGGCCGCCTCGCTGGCCGTATGCGCGTAGGCACGGATCGCCAGAGGAAAGGTCGCTCCAATGCAAACGGCAGAGGGAAATATAGCCATCATCGCCGCAGCAGGCCCAAGCTGATCAATGGCCATCGCGCAAAGAACCTCATAGGCGAGCAGCGTCAGCAACGCTATACCCAACTGTGCTACGGCAAATCCCGGCGCCGCCCTCTGTGCCCGGGCACTGAGTCGCCCCGCCAGGCCACCGCCTACGGTCAATCCAGCCAAAAAGGTGGCGAGCATAGTCGCAAAGGCCGTGATCGTTCCCCCCATGGTCGGACTCAGTAATCGGGTCCAGAATACCTCATAAAAAAATGCGGTCAATCCAGATAGGGCGATGAGCAGCGCGATTAGGGGTTTGCGATTGTTCGCGAAAGAATGGGTATGCGGCGCTTGATCGGTCTGTACGACTACGTCATCGACCTGCCTATCTACTAATAGGGCAATCAGACAGACTAAGCCATTGACGGCTGCTCCTGTCCATATGGTCTGTTGCAAGCCTAAAGTAGGCAGTAACAAGTAGGCAGTCCCCAGTGTCCCCAATACAGCTCCGGCCGTATTAAGAGCATAAAATAGCCCCGTATGGGGGCCGATGGATGCATCTGTGCGTACTACATAGCGCACGATAATGGGCCACGTAGCTCCCATGCAACCCACGGGTAACACCAATGCGGCAAAGGTTGCCAACCACTGGTACGCTATTAATAATCCATTCGCTTCGGGGAGCGCGGGCTGGCTGCCGAATATGCCTACGTAGAACACAGTCAACCCATGCTGCAGCAACGGCAAGAACAAAGCACCGAGTGCGATGCCCGCTTCTAATAGTGCGTAAATGCGCAGCGGACGCGGGTGCGCTATCAGGTTGCGCTCCGCTAGCCAGCAACCCAGGGCCAAACTGGCCATATACGCTGATAGAACTGCGGCAACCGCGGTCTCGGATGTGCCGAAAACGGTTGCGAATTGCCGAACCCATGCGGTCTGATAGATCAGGGCTGCCGCGCCCGAAAAAAAGAAACATGCTGCAATAAAAATCATTTATCTAAACAGCATCGTTTATCAAACAAACGTTTGTCCCATAGAGACGATTTATCAGTAGAATCACTACACTAAGCAAGAATCACTACCCTAAGCAAGCGTTTGGTTTCGATAGACAACTTACCTGAAGAATCGCGATCCTCTGCAAAATATGCAAGGGAAATACTTCGATATAATTTATCCACAAGTGATATTAATTATCTGGGGTGGCGAAAAAACCAGTTTTGCCGATAGGTATACTACATTATGTAGTATCAATTGATATCAGAAAAAAATAGTGAAAAAACGTAAGGACATAAAAAAAATAGATTTGCCCGCCCCACAGCCAGCAGGTCAATCCCTGCTGTGGCAATGGGCCACTGACTACAGGGTCCGATTCTGTGTGGCCTTTACGGTGTTGCTCGGCGGATTGATGTGGACCTTTGTCGGGTATACAGATTTTTTTAGCACTTACTATCTCTGGCCGATTTCTTGGGCCGCCGCTAAGGTTATTTCCACCTTGGGGATACCGGTAGTCGCCTATGGATCGCTAAAGCAGGCCGATCTCTACATCCTTGAAATCGGCAGATTCGCTTTCCACGTCGAACACCAGTGTAGCGGTATTTCAGCATTCTTTATCTACTTTGCCGCAATCGCGGCCTATCCGGCGGTCGTCCCCCATAAGGTACGCGGCCTACTACTCAGTATCCCTGCTTTCTTCATCTATGGCGCCATACGATTAGTCGTGCTTGGTGTGATCGCTATAGTTATCCCCGACCTACTGCGCTTTTTTCATTTGTATTTCATGGTCATCCTCAATATCGGCTTCGTAATGATGCTCTGGACGGACTGGATTCGTCAGGCAGACGTCGTATCCGGCTGAATTCAGCATATAGCCATGATATCGCAGAAAACATATAGTTACCGTTTCCTCGCCGAATTTATGATAGCAGGCGCCTTGCTGCTGGCCGTATGGAGTTATGTGTCAGATTACTACTTGGCATCGGTGATTCACGGAGTTAACATAGGATTTTGGCTGACCGAGACCTCGATTTATCTCCGGTCGGGAGAAGCCTTAGGCAGCAATGTAGCCTGTCCAGATGTGGTCGGCTCGATCGCGCTCTTCGCTGCCAGTTCGGGGCGGTGCCTAAGCTGGAGAATATGCGGAATGGCGCTGTCGATGTTTTTCCTGTGGCTATTGCAAGCCTCGATGCTGCTGATCGAGTTGAAACTGGCCCAGAGTTCGGTCCAGAGCGCAGAATTTGTACACCTTATCCGCACTTGGTCGGGCCCGGCGCTATCTTTGCTAC
Source organism: Halieaceae bacterium (assembly GCA_047618115.1). Classification (GTDB taxonomy): domain Bacteria; phylum Pseudomonadota; class Gammaproteobacteria; order Pseudomonadales; family Halieaceae; genus CALJGI01. The sequence continues at coordinate 6,338 of JBLHKV010000159.1, forward strand.
TGTGGTTTGTTGTCTTCCATTCGAGACCGGGACTGGCGAGCACGGGTGGCGAATCTACTGGTAAAACGGTCGGGCAAGTGCCTCAAACCGAGGATAGACCGCCCTCTCTATCCACAACAGAGCCTTTGAAATTCGCTCGGCAGACCAATGGCTGCCCACAACCACAGTCGCAGCGCCGGACGCATAGTGCCAAGTCTAAAAAACGCGCGCGGCGTGTCAAAGTATAAATTCACCGCAACATAATTGCCCGATTTCAGCGCCAGAAAAAGACCGCGCCCGGCGTGACTGATACACTAGGCACGCCCGGATCGATCTGTGGTCCAATGCCGAGCGCCTCGACGCCCAATGCCTGCGCCACCGCTCCAGACGTCTCGCCCCTTCTTATGTCAGCAGCCTACGGATACGACGGTAGCCATAGCGCGGATCGTGCCAGGACAAGGCGACAATACGCTGGTGTAATTGGACCTGCTGGGGCAGAGGCAGTTTGGCGGAATATCGATAAGTAGACCGATGCACCCCCAGATATCGACCCGGCCCGACGCTCCGAGCACAGCCTCTGACTAAGCACATGTGCCACGGCTCGTTTCCTTTGCACCTCATATAATACTGCGTTGTCCAGGTCGCATTATGATCTCCGACAAACCCCAGCCCAAATGCATCCTTCTTGTAGGCTCTTATTCGATGCTTCCATTTTCCAGCCGCTGCTTTAGCTGCTCCAGACACACCAGACTCCTCGTCGTCCAATTCATCATCTACATCAGAAACACTCGCCAACGAACGCAACTGCTCCCACTCATCCGCCATTTCAGGATTGGCCACTATCTCTGCTGATACTCCCCCCAGCAAGTCGAGATCGTCGAGATCGTCGAGATCGTCGAGATCGTCGAGATCGTCGAGATCGTCGAGAAGGATCGATAAGCAGAGGGAAGACTCATCAGTTGTAAATCGGAGGTGAACTGACACCCATCCCGCCCGCTGGCAGCAAACGGACCGGGCCGATGCCCAGATAGCTTGACCCGACGCCCTAAAAGGGCCTTTATAGGTGGACTTTCCCCGGTCTGGTAGACAAATTCTGGCGTTCGAATCGGCCAATAGAGTATCCGTATCAACGACCAATGGCGCATCTGTTTTCGCTTTGAAGAAGACGATGCATTTGAAGTTCAAATCGTCGATTACCACTGATAGGAGCAATCATGAGTAAAAATGGCCTACCCGCGATCCACCCGGGACGATTTTTGCACGAAATTCTGGAGGAGTTAAAACTTTCTCAGGCAGGACTCGCCCGCGCGATAGGAGTTTCCGCAATGCGGATATCTCATGTTGCGAAGGGCACCCGCCCTGTGACCGCCGAATTGGCACTCTTATTGGGGCAGGCCTTTGGTCAATCGCCCCAATACTGGCTCAATCTACAGGCGGCTGATGACCTAAAAACCGCTGAAGCAAGGTTGGGCAAACAACTCAAAGCTGTTCCCGAGTTAGCACAAATTTGAAAACCTTAGGAGCCTCTCTTAATTGAGGAATGGCAAAGGCTTATCAAGTCAAACAGGGTTTCAAAACAGCGAGAACAGCCCTTGACTAAAAAAACGTAGATACACAAGTAGCGAGCAAGCCTTCTGTCTCTGTTACTTCGTTCAGTGCTTCTTCAAAACGCCGTTCTTTGTAGTATCTGTACAGAACGTATATGACGACGATGACGCCAAAAAAATCCACCCGCAATACCTCTGTATGAATTACGGTGTGCCAATATTCTCCATCCCTAACCACTCCGTAAACTTTGACCGTGGCCAGGCGCTGTCCATCCACGATGTATCGGGCAGCGGTAATTCGAGCGCCTCTTGCACCGTCAGCCATCCATCTGGCAGCCCGAACGACGACTTGGTACCCCTCTTAGTAACCCAGCTAATCATCTTAGCCTTCTCGCTCGCCTCAGCAACGTCAAGAGTGAGTCTACAGTCTTGTGCGACGTAGTCTAAGACAGTCTGATGATCGCCATCCCTCCAAAGCTGTGGAGCTACTGAGCCATCTACATTCTCCGGTTTACTCGCACCTATCGCCTGCGCCGCAGCGTTTAGTCCTATTGGAAAACCCTTCCCACAAAAGAAGTGGAACATCATATCGACATGGCCCACAGCCAGATCACGACAGTCATCAGCCTGGCCTGATTCCTCAGCCAAAATGTCGAAATCGAATCCAAGCCCGTTATGCGTGAGGATCGTATAACCAGCATCTACCTTGCTTTTAAGGTGCTTGATAAGTGCAGTTAAATCCTGTGCTGTCATTTGGGGCGCCGGTGTTCCGTCTTCATTCATAGAATAAAAAGTGTCTGCTGTGGATTCATCGCTACACCAAGTAGCTGTGCAGGTGATACCAAGCGGCCGATTATCAAATAAGCTGCCGGAGTTATCGGGTAATATTTTGGCTGTTTCGATATCGAAGGCTAAATACTTATGGGGCATTTAATATGTCCTGGTTGTTGAGCGTGTTGGTGGAGTTCAGTTGGCTAAGAGACTATTCATATTTCGGTAAATCGTCCATACGACGCATTGAAACACGAGATTGATCATAGTCTACCTGGTAAGCTGTGCGTAATCCTGGGGCAACAGCCCAGAAGTAAAGCGGCTTATTGACAAGCATACCTTCATACTTTTTTTGTCCGTCATTTTTCTTGGTTATTGTATCAGGTGGGATAGCTTGGCGACAAGCGGTAAGCATCTCGCTCATGGTTTTCTTTAGTTCTCTCTCGCTCTTTTTGGTTTCACCCGCAATATAGATATGTGCATCAGGGTTTGTACTGTCAGGATAGACTGCGATGTCGAACTTCCAGTCGCCTGGATCAAGGGCGACACGATTTTGAGGGTAGCCATAAT
>JBLHKV010000160.1:0-9165 GCA_047618115.1 Halieaceae bacterium
TCCAGGGGCACTTTTACAGGCTCGGCCGTTTCTGCCTGAGCTTCCTCACGATCTCCACCGTGGTAGACAATCTGCTTCCAACAACGGGTGATATTGTCGCCAAAGATAATCAGCAGATCGCCTTCGGACGCCATTTCCAACGCAGCGGCTATCGCGTCCTGTTCGCTCGGAATAATTTGCACGTGGGCGCTGTCGACGCCTTTACCAATGAGGCCAGCACTCAGCAGCGTGGGTACTTCGTCGTCACCGCGACCCCGGCGGTTGTCGTCCGCCTTGCAGATATAGTGATCGAAATGACCCGCTAGTAATTGTGCCGATTCCAGGATGTCCTCGTCGCGACGATCTCCTGGCATCGAAAATACCGTTATCTTGCGACCATTCACTTCCATTCTATCGACCATATCGGCGATAACGCGGAATGCAGCCGGGTTGTGAGCGTAGTCGAGCACCACTTTGAAGGGGTATTCGTTGTATACATTCATTCTCCCGGGCGCTTGGAAGAAGCTGGTGTCGAAGGTGCGCAGCCCATGCCGCAGCACGTCGAGGTCTTTGCCAAAGCTATAGGCCATAGCGGCGGCAAACATCGCGTTTTGCACGTTGTGTAGCGCCTTCCCTTCCATGGTTGCCGGAATTAAATGTGACCAGAGCAGCGGGATATGAGAGCCGTGGTCGTAGAACGTAATCATGTCGCCATTGATGCTTTTCTCCAGCACACAGGCCATTCCGCCGGCGCGGATGTGTTCTCGAACCAGACCGTGATCAGAGTTCAGGGTGACGTAGCAGATCCTATCGGCGTCACAGTAGTCAGCCATCTTCAGGCAGTTGATATCGTCTGCGTTGAGTACGGCCACATCCGTGGCGGTTTCAACTACGACACGTTTAACCTCGGCCAACTGTTCAAGGGTGTTAATACCTTTGAGCCCGAGGTGATCGGCATCGACATTAATACAAGCGGCGACATTGCTTTGTTGGTAGCCCAATCCGGCCCGTAAAATTCCTCCCCGAGCGGTTTCCATTACCGCGAAATCGACGGAGGGATCACGCAGTACGATTTGCGCAGAGGTTGGGCCAGTCATATCACCCTTCACTGAAATCTTACCGTCGATCTGGATGCCATCGGTAGAGGTCAGACCCACCGTGTGTCCGCAACCTTTGAGAATGTGACCCAACATTCTAGATGTTGTCGTTTTACCGTTAGTACCGGTAATAGCCGCTATGGGAATACGACCAGTCTCGCCGGCACCAAACAGCATATCCATGACTTTACCAGCCACGTCGCGGGGTTCCCCCTCACTTGGAGCGACATGCATTCTGAACCCTGGTGCCGCATTGACCTCGACAATAGCGCCGCCTATCTCCTTGTAGGAGCGGGTGATATCATCACTCAAAAAATCGACGCCACCGACGTCAAGTCCGACGGCGCGCACAGCACGGACCGCCATTTCGCGATTATCCGGGTGCACCATATCGGTAAGGTCAATGGCTGTACCGCCTGTCGACAAATTGGCGGTTGAACGCAGATAGAAAATCTCATCTGCCGCCAGCACCGAATTTTCGTCTTTGCCACCCTCCTCCAGCAAACGCATAGCCTGCTTGTCCAACTCCAATTGAGTGAGTACTTTTTCGTGGCCAATTCCGCGACGTGGGTCCTCGTTAACCACCTCGATCAGCTCCGCAATCGTGCTTGCGCCATCTCCGACTACGTGACCCGGCACACGCTTTGCTACCGCGACTAGTTCGTTGTTAACCACCAACATACGGTGGTCAAATCCTATTATAAAGCTCTCTACCAGCACTGCCCGACCGGTACCTTGTTCCAGAGCCTGGGTGAAAGCCACTTCAACCTGCTCAGCTGTTGTCAGGTTGATGGATACTCCGCGACCGTGATTAGCGTTAAGTGGTTTAAGCACAACCGGGTAACCAATTGTCTCGGCCGCCTGTACCGCTCTCCGCGCGCTATAGACCATGCGCTGCTGGGGGACCGGCAGCCCCAGGTCGTTGAGCAGTTGATGCGTATCTTCCTTGTCGCAGGCAATCTCAACAGCAATATGCCTGGTCTCACTGGTAATTGTTGCCTGAATTCGCTGCTGGTGAACGCCGTGACCGAACTGCACCAAGCTGTACCGGTTTAACCGCAACCAGGGAATGTCACGCTCTTCCGCGGCCTTGACCAGAGAACCTGTGGAGGGCCCGAACTCTCTCTTTTGTGCCGCGAGGACGAAATTTTTGAGATCATCCTGAAAATCAAAATCGTCCTCAAATCGATAGTCTATCTGTTCGCGTAATGCTGAGGGCAGCAGGTGGAGCAGTAACTTCAGCGCCAGTTCACCCGCCTCCAGGCCTACATCACGCTGGTGATAGGCATACACCATGTTGTACTGGCGCGACTCCCCGGTCGATCGAGTCCGGCCAAAGGTGACATCGGAGCCGGCCACGGATTGTATCTCCAGGGCACAGTGCTCCATTATATGACCCATCCAGGTTCCTTCATCTTCGCGCAGGCGCCGCAGAAATCCGCCTTGTTCCTTGTAGGAACAACCGTGAACGTCAAGGCCAGGCAATGCTTCGACCAAGCCATCGACAAATCCAGCGCCCAGTTTTCCCGATGGCCAATCCTCTAGTACACCTAGATCCAGCACATGCTTTATAACCGGAAATCGGGCCCAGGTATTAGGACCGACAAAAACATTTGTAGACAGTATTTTCATAGTCGTCGCCTCGAGTTGTTCTAGTTAATTATTGCTTCTCGGCTTTCCAGATTGTAGGTACAGCCATCGGTTAGCACGTGCAGTCGCATATTCACCAGGCTGATTGCCTCGCCCTGATTGGCCTGGGATCGCGAAGAGTGCGACAACTGACTGGCGTCGAGAATAGTTACAGAGCCACTTCCCACAACCTCACCGCAATCATCGGCATCTAGCAAAAAGGCCGTATCTTCGTCTATGCCCACACCGATCAAAAAAGGATTATAAGACAATGCCGTCAAGAGTCGTCCCAGCCGATCGCGCTGACTGAAGTGTTGGTCGATAATCAGGGTATTAGTCAAACCGATACCCGGGGCCAGATTGACGCCATCTTCGCGCGGCGACAAGCCTGAGCGACCTCCAGCTATCATATGCTGGGACATCATTGCCGCCCCCGCCGACGTACCACCAATGGGGATACCCTCGGCGTTGAGGCGACGCAGGCGTTGGCCAACCGGCGTGCCCCCGAGAATACCGGACAGCCTCAACTGATTGCCACCGGTGACAAATATGCCGGTCGCGTTATCCATTTCGTCCAGCAGCAACTCGTCGTCACAATCGCTGCGTTCGTGAATCTCGGTGAACAGGGCTCGCTCCGCACCCAGATCCAAAAACAGGTCGGCATACAAAGAGCCAGTATCGGGTAGCCGCGACGCCGTTGGAATAATCATGATACGTGCTTTTTCACCGCCACAGATTTCCAGAAAACGGCTGAGGATACGAGGATTATTACCTTTATCCTCAGCGCCGCCGATCGGCATAAGATAACCACGTTGTTTACCCTTTGCTACGGGAGAAGGAGACATACAGATTCCAAATAGTGCGCTTTATAGTTGTGAATAAAAAGGATAGCCGATAACGCAGATTAGTTCGCCTCAAAACTTCCAGTAATTACCGGCGTGCCACTCCGGATGTGCCAGCGCCCACCGGCCATAACGTCTTGTACCTGTAGCTTGTGATCGCATATCAACAGGTCTGCAGCCATCCCAACAGCGACTCCACCTTTGCCCTTCAGGCGCATGAAAGTCGCCACGTTGCTGGTAAAGTACGGTAGCGCTTCATCCAGGGATAAGCCCTCACCGTGCAGCTGTCGCAGCGTCTCCAGCAAGGTTTCGGAGCTGCCTACCCCGGCTGAGATCAACTCGCCCTGGGCATCGAATTGAGGCAGACAACCACCCCCGTCAGAACTAACGGTTAACCTCTCCTGTGGTAACTCCGCTTCGCGGTAACGCAACACCGCCTCTGCAGCGCTCCAACCGGGCTCCACGCACTCCTCGGGAAAAGCGGTCAGATCGATGGTGCAACCGCGCTCCCTGACAAGATCCAACCCCTCTTCGAAAAGGTGCTTATTACGATTCATGTGGGTCGGATGAAAAACCCTTGGCGGTAATTCGCTTTCAACCAGGGCACGCCGCACAAGATCGAGACCACGATCGCCGTCACCCAGATGAAGATGCAAAATTCCCGCTTTGCCGGTCATCAGCCCAGCGACATGCGCCTCGCTGGCAATGCGTAATAATTCTTCCAGCGTCGGTTGACTGGAGCGATGATCGCTGATCGCCACCTCGCCTACCCCTATGACCGGGTCGAGATTTACAATGTCGCTGCGGGCGCTGCCGGTCAGTGTCATTAAAGGAAGATGATAACCACCGCTGTAGCACCACGCCGAGAGACCTTCCTCGCGTAGCGCGTAGACCTGGGTCAGCAAGGTTTGCGTGTTGCGGGTAAGGTCGTCGGTACCCAGCACACCCACCACTGAGGTAACACCTGCGCGGGTGTAACTGGAGAGCATGGGTGTGGGCACTCGACTTGCGGCGCCAGACTCGCCACCGCCGCCAGTAATGTGGCAGTGAGCATCAATCAACCCGGGCATTAGAAAATTACCCTGTAGATCCAGCCTTTCTACTTCGAGACAGGGATCCAGAACCGGCTCATCGTCGCCGATATAAACCACCTTACCGGCGCAAACCAGAACCGTCTTGATCCCCATAGCCCGGGGTGCAAACAGCTGTGCATTGTTGAGTATTGTGAACATAAATTTGCGTCGAAATTCCGGTACGAAGAATTATAAAGGTTTTGATCGAAAGCTGGATGAATTCATTATAGTTATAGCGACAAGTTGTCGGGTAATTCGTCGAGATACTCCTGAAGACGAAATTCGGCCTGATCGCCAAACAGAATTTTGCAGGCATCCTTCAAACCGGGTGCATTGACAATAGCATCACTGCTCACCACCTGCGCTATTTTGGAGCGGCGACGCAGAAAATCCTCCAACTTGGTTATCATTTCCCGCTCGGCAGCGTGCTCGATTTCACAGCGAAGATATTCTGCATTTTCTATTAATAGCTCCGCCTCCTGTGGGTTTTGGCGAATCTTCTCCAGCATGTAAATAGCATTGCGAGCATAGCGCCTCCATAGTCGCTGCGACAGAGGCTCAGAGGATGAGGACGATGTCATTTCATCCAGCCCTAACAGCTCAGCTCTGTGCATAAACTCGTCGCGCACCGAATCATCCGGCTCTCCATACCAGCATTTGTCTGGATACGGCACAACAACACCCAGCTCGGAGATGATCTCTGCCACTTCATTGCCAACATTCAGGCAATCTGTGAGCTTTCCGCCGAAAATACTCAAATGCGCGGAATTCCGATCGACATCTATGGCGTGTTTGCGGGAGAGCTGCAGCCAGTCTTCATTGCTCTCCCCTCCTTTGACAGCTAGCGGTCGGACGCCACAACGCTCGGCAATAATATCAGCGGTAGTCAGCGGTCGCGGTAAATCGAGCAGCGCGTTTACATTGTCCAGCACAAACTGCCTGTCCTCGGCGGTGACGTTGGCATCTGGGCTGCTCACCGCTGTATCGGTAGTCCCGATACAACTCTTTGGTCCCATAGGGATTACAAAGAACAAGCGGCCATCGCTGGCAAAGAAGGTCAAAACCCGATCGGTCTCCCCAATTTTGTCGACGATCAGATGAATACCCTTGGAAAAAAGGTGGTGATGCTCTGTGGTTTGTCGGGTCATCTGGTTATGGATATCGACGTGCGGCCCACAAGCGTTAATCAATACCCGAGAGCGAATCTTGAAACATTCACCGCTGATATTGTCTCTGGCTTCTACTTCCCAGTAATCTCCAGTTCGACGAGCGGCGATGGATTCCACATAATTCGCCGCGATACAGCCATAGTTCAAACTCGCCCGCACGAAGTTAAAAACAAAGCGGGCATCGTTATCGTGCAGATAGCAATCCGAGTACTCCACACCGCCGGCGCTATTGGCCGTGTTAATGATTGGCTCGCGTCGCTCGGTGGCGGCACTGCTGAGGTAAATGGGTGGTTGGGTAAAAAAACGTCCAATAGCCCAGTAGACCAGTGTACCCAGATAGATAAACAGCGCAGGAAAGCGGAAACCGCGCTGAATCGTCGCAAGAAATCGAATTTCGTGTACTGTCGAAGGATAGCTGCGCATCAGGTGATTACGACTTTTGCACAGCTTGTTGACCAGTAAATAGTGGTGACTTTCCAGGTACTTGATACCTCCCCAGGCGAGGTTCGATGAGTTGGAACTGGTGGCACCCGCAAAATCACCCCGATCGATAAGCGCAACCTTCACACCTCTGGCTGCAAGGGACGCCGCGGAAACCGCACCGTTGATACCACCACCGAGCACCAGCACGTCGAAAGTGCTGTCGCGAAGTTTGTTAATGTTGTTGGTTCGGAGTTCCACAACGCAAGCTTATCCCAGCGGCGCCTGGCTTCACAGCCTGATAGTCAATTGATTTCATAAAGGCCGTGGAAAATAGCGCATTCAGGCGACAGCGGTTTGCGGGTATTGCTGAGCCTGGACTCATTTTCATCTATACTCCAGCCTTCACAGATAATGCGCAGGCGAGCAAACAATGCTGGATGGTTTACAACACTCCATAGAACACTGGGCCGGCTTTCTTGGGGAAAATCTATTTTTACAAGCTGCGGCCGTGATGGTTACGTCTTGGTTGTTGGCCCTGTTGATTGACAAGGTTCTGGTAGCATCCATCAAGCGACTGGCAAAGAAAACCGCGGCAGATTTCGATGACCAGCTGATTGAACACCTGCACCGCCCTTTGATATTGTCCATTGTGTTACTGGGTTTGGGGAGCGCTACTGTGCTCGCCCAGCTCCCTGAAGGGTTTCAGTCAGTGATATTTTCAGTCTTGTATACCGTGGCAATGCTGATCTGGACCCAATTTCTACTGCGTTTTTCACACATCGCTTTGCAGTATTACTCCGCCAACCCCAACCAGCTAAAGCTGCTGCATTCGAAAACACTTCCCCTATTTGAGAATATCGCCTTTATTCTGATTATCGGTTTTGCTATCTACCTGATATTTGTCAGCTGGAACATCGATATGACGGCGTGGCTGGCCTCGGCGGGAATAGTCGGTATCGCCGTCGGTTTTGCCGCCAAAGATACCCTGGCCAACCTGTTTTCCGGTGTATTTATCATGGCTGACGCGCCCTATAAAATCGGCGACTTTGTGGTTCTGGACGCCGGCGAGCGGGGAGAGGTCACCAGAATTGGGATTCGTAGTACCCGCCTGCTGACCCGGGACGACATCGAAGTTACCGTGCCAAACGGCATCATGGGCAACACCAAAATTATCAATGAATCCGGTGGTCGCCACGAAAAATTCCGCATTCGCGTACAGGTTGGCGTCGCCTACGGTAGCGATATCGACCTGGTGAAAGAAGTGCTGATGACAGCGGGTCTGGAGGAAGCATCTACCTGCAGTGATCCAGAACCGAGGGTGCGGTTTCGCCGCTTTGGGCCCTCAGCGCTAGAATTTGAACTTCTTTGCTGGATCGACCAACCCGTACTGAGGGGTAGAATACTCGATGCACTGAATAGCGCCGTTTACAAAGCCTTTATCAAAGAGGGCATAGAAATTCCGTATTCCAAGCACGACATCTATATTAAATCTATGCCAGAGCGGTGAACATCTACGCCTTCTCCTGACTCCAGTATCTTAGCTATTAGGCACGATCAAGTATTTTTCCCCGGTAGCTTGTTTTCCGTAGACCGCGATAGCCTCCAGCGATAACGCCTCTGCGAGACTGATTTCGCGGGTGTAGTGACTGGCAAAGGTCGTCGAAATTTCCGCCGCCACCCTGGCTCGCATTTCCATGCCTTTTTGCAGGCCTGCCTTCTGTAGAAATGGCGTCAGCAGAAATCCACCGATCCCCCAGGAAAAACCATAATTGCGGCTCAGTACAGTAGGGCTCCGGTCGAGTCCGCCATAGATGTAAAGCTGCTTATAAACGTCTGAACCGTAGCGATTGTACGCGCCCATCGACTGGGCAGCGGCGGCCTCCATACAGGTCAATATATCGCTGCCTAATTTACCACCACCGGTCGCGTCAAAGGCAATGGTAGCCCCGGTGGCGACCAGTGCGGCGGTGAGGTCGTGGTAGAAAGTATCGGAGCTCGAATTAACAACGTATTTGGCACCCATGTCGCGCAGTAAAGTTTCTTGCTCGGGTTTGCGTACAATATTCACCAGGTCTACGCCATCGCTTATGCATATGCGGTTGAGCATTTGCCCCAGGTTCGACGCCGCCGCGGTGTGAACCAGCGCGGTGTGATTCTCCATTCGCATGGTTTCGACCATTGCCAGCGCGGTCAGTGGATTAACAAAACAGGAAGCGGCCTGGGCAGCGGTTGTACCTTCCTGCATTTCCAGGCACTGGAACACGTTAACGCAGCGATATTCCGCGAACATCTCGCCGCCGATCGCACCGACCATCTTTCCCATCAGGTTCTGTGCGGCATCCGAACTTCCGGCGGCAACGACACGACCCGCGCCCTCGTTGCCCACCGGCAGCGACTCGCCTACTCTCGCGGCAACCATCCGCATCAATTTTTCGGGTATATCGGCGGTAACCACCGGGCGCTCTGGCGTCCCCTCCACCCTAGCGGTCGTCATATCTGCAGGACCAAATAGTAACGCGAGGTCTGACGGATTCAGTGGAGTCGCCTCCAGTTTGATTAACACCTCATCGGGGCCGGGCTGGGGTACGGCCACGTCCTCGAGAGAAATTTGTAGGGTGTTATTTTCGCTGACCATTGAGCGCAGCTGCATGCCGGTACTTGTCATAGATATATCCTGATTATGTGAAGACTACGGTTGATTCAGATTGAACTCTCCGGCACGGGACCCAGGGAGCTTATTACATTTTACATTTGGGCAGGCAGAGTGTTCAATCGTCAGACAGCAGGGTAAACCAAAGGAGAAATCTATGTCTACGACAAGGGTGGCAATTATCACAGGGGGAGCATCGGGGATTGGCCGAGCCTTCGCCGAGCTACTCGCCAGCAAGGGCTGCCTAGTGATTATCGCAGACCGTCAGGAGGATCTCGCTAAAGAGGTCGTGGCGGGGATTAT
>JBLHKV010000161.1:0-9159 GCA_047618115.1 Halieaceae bacterium
GCGGCCTGGATTGCGTGTGACATCGCAGATGGTGAGGCTCAAATCCAAGCGGCGACGCAGGATATTTTCATCCCTCAAATGCTCAACTTCCAAGCTACCGGGCATATCAGTTTCACCAAGGGTTGTTACACCGGCCAGGAAGTCGTAGCGCGAATGCATTACAAGGGAAAAACCAAGCGACGTACCTATGCTGCCTACATTACAGATACGCAAAAAGATGAAGATCTGGCTGGCCAGCTCCTCTATGTTGACGGCAACAAACAAGGAATCGGCACTGTCGTCAATTCGGTGCAGACCGCCGATGGAAACATCAGCGTACTGGCTGTGATTACCATCGCTCTCGCCGAATCCGGTCGTGTCCATCTCGGGAGCGTCGAAGGCCCAGCGCTGAGCCTGAATGAACTACCCTACGAGTTACCCAGCTAACTCACCTGCCGATAGGCAGCGCCAACCAATCGATACCGACTGCCCCGCGCTGCTGAAGGTAGTCGTTAGCTTGTTGAAAGTGTCCACAGCCAAAAAAACCCCGGTAGGCGCTCAAGGGGCTTGGGTGGGGTGCCGTTAATACCAGGTGTTTTTGTGCATCGATTATGGCCCCCTTGCTCTGGGCATAAGATCCCCACAACATAAACACAACCCCCTCTCGCTGTTCGTTGAGCACGGCGATAGTTCTATCGGTAAAGATCTCCCAACCCTTCCCTCGATGAGAGGCGGCGCGGGCCTGTTCGACCGTGAGCACGCTGTTCAGCAATAGTACTCCCTGATCTGCCCAGCCCGTCAAACAACCGTGGCCCGGTGGATCGACAGCAAATTCCTGGGCAATCTCCTTATAGATGTTTTTTAATGAAGGCGGGGGCGTTACGCTCGAGGGCACCGAGAAACAGAGCCCGTGGGCCTGACCGGCTCCGTGATAGGGGTCTTGTCCAAGAATGACAACTTTTACATCGTCTATTGGTGTGCGTTGATAGGCGTTAAAGCACATATCGACATGTGGATAGATAAACTTCCCAGCGGTTTTCTCTGCTAAAAGGAACTGGCGCAGGTCAATCATGTAATCCAGATCGAATTCTTCTCTCAGGGCGGCCAACCAGCTCGGGCCCAGATTTGGCAGTCGTTCACCGCTAGACACAGGGCGTCACCTGGAATACCGGTCAATTAACTCGACGTGGCAATCAGGTCTGATTCACCTGAGCCCACTTCGTTTCGCACCAGAGTGCGCTTCCCAGTTGGCCGCTCGTAGCGTCTGGCGGGTGTGTTCACTGGATCGCTCAATTGCCCGGCAGTACGTCCAACGGCAATTCGCTCACCGTCCACATCGGTGTAGCAAGTACTGCGCTGCTTGGGGTGTCTATCGAGCTGTTCTATTTGTTGGATCATCATCTTTGCCGACCACTCCTGGCCGTGACGAGCACCTGCCGAGCGGGTGATGGTTTCGTTCATAAGCGAACCACCCAAATCATTGGCTCCGGCTTGCAGGCAAGCTTCTACGCCACGCGCGCCCATTTTCACCCAGGAGGTTTGGATATTGTCGATTTGTTGGTAAAGCGCAATTCTGGACACCGCGTGCATTAAAACAGACTCTCTAAAAGTTGGGCCCCTGCGCGCGCGACCCTTGAGATACAGCGGTGCTTCCATATGCACGAATGGCAGCGGAACAAACTCAGTGAGCCCGCCGGTTTCTGCCTGCAAATCTCGAATCTGCAATAAATGACGCGCCCAGTGCCGGGTGCTTTCCACGTGTCCGTACATGATAGTAGCTGTGGTATTCAAACCCACTTGGTGTGCGCTCGCTACTACATCCAGCCACTGCTGCGTATTGATCTTATCCGGACACAGAATGGCGCGTACCTCGTCATCCAGTATTTCGGCGGCCGTGCCTGGCAAACTACCCAGCCCAGCTTGTTTTAGCTGGACCAGAAAGTCGCTCACGTCCAGACCCATCGTTTTCGCGCCTTGCCATATTTCGAGCGGCGAAAAAGCATGTATGTGCATCCCGGGAACTACCTGTTTTACCAGGCCAACAATGTCCAGATATGTTTGTCCGGTATAGTCGGGGTGAATGCCTCCCTGCATGCATACTTCAGTTGCTCCTCGCTCCCAGGCCTCGACACAGCGTCGCTGTATTTCAGTATCGTCGAGGTCGTAGGGTAGGCCTCGCAAGTTTTCACTGAGTTTACCCTTGGAAAATGCGCAAAACTGGCATTTAAAGTAGCAGATATTTGTGTAGTTGATATTACGGTTAACGACATAGGAGACGGTCTTCCCAACGCGCTTCTCGCGCAGCAGGTCGGCAGTGTGACAGACCCATCCAAGATCCTCGCCTCTTGCTGAAAACAAACAAACGAGTTCATCTTCACTGAGTTTCTCACCGGCAATCGCCTTGTCGGTTACCGCTTTGATGGCCGACGATATCTGCGTGGCATCACCGGCCTGGGCGAGAATCGAGAGTACATCAGTTGGCGGGTCTACGGGTTCGCCCGGAGACCATTGGTCGGTCCGTGCATAACCCTCGGTATCTATGGATTGCAATACAGTGGTTCTCATACCTTCATCCAACCAACGCTCTGGCTCCAGGACAAAGGATGGATAAATGGTCAACCGAGGTTGTAAGTACTTCCCGGAAAGTGCGGTCTCCGCAGCAAGTTTTTCGACATTGGGCCACGGCGCCTCAGGGTTTACATAATCAGGGGTCAGTGGTGACACTCCTCCCCAGTCGTTAATGCCGGCACCGATAAGTTGGGGCAACACACCGGGGCTCAAATTAGGCGGTGCCTGGACGCTCATATCACCGCCAAAAATAATACGGGCCACCGCTATCGTCCAGAGCAACTCGTCGAGATCCGGTTCAGTCGCATTAGCCATCAGGGTCCCTTTTTTGGCCCTGAAATTTTGAACAATAATTTCTTGAATATGCCGATGTCGCAGGTGACTTGCCCTTATCGCCAGCAGCGACTCAACGCGTTCAACCCGGGTTTCACCAATGCCAATCAGGATTCCCGAGGTAAATGGAACACACGCTTGCCCAGCTAACTCCAAGGTCTCCAATCTGACCTCAGGATCTTTATCGGGAGAACCATAGTGCGGCATACCTTTCTCCCCCAAGCGGGGTGAAGAAGACTCCAGCATTATACCCATGGATGCAGACACCGAACGTAGCTTGGCGATCTCTGCTGCGGTCATGCAACCCGCATTGATATGAGGCAGCAAATCAGTTTCCCGGTGTATGGCCTCGGCGACGTGTGCCACATAATCGAGCGTTGACTCAAAGCCAAGGTCTGCTAAAGCCTCGCGCGCCGCGCGATAACGTAATTCAGGCTTTTCACCAAGTGTGAGCAGGGCTTCTCTGCACCCCAGCTTGGCGCCTTTTCGACACACCTCGAGAACCTGCTCCACGGACATATACGCCTGTTCGATATGCCTTGGGGTCTGCGCAAAAGTGCAGTAATGGCAAACGTCTCTACACAGATGCGTCAGCGGTATAAATACTTTGGGCGAAAAAGTCACTACATTGCGATGTGAAGCATCCCGTAGCCGAGCGGCCAACTCCATCAACCTAGCAGTATCTGTACAACTGGCGAGATGCAGTGCTTCCAGATCGGTGGGCAACCCCTTTCCAAGCCTTTTCCAAAGAGCCTCAATATCGTTATTTACAACAACGTCCATCAATTAGTACCCATCGCTTCATCTATTAGCGAATTTTGTTCAACCTCATTTATCACGCTCATGCGAGCGCGAATTCCTGTTCCAAATACCAGCTCTCGCGTATGCGGTGCTAGCACGTCGTCCTCTTCGAGGCGCAGCAGCACTGCGTGTAAATCAACAGGCTCGTCAACATCGAGGCCCAATCCAGGAAGATCAATGGCCCGTACCACCTGCCCTTGCTGGTGGCAATATTGACGGTGAAGTTCGAAACTGTTCACGCCGAAGTAAAATTGAGGTTGATTGCCAGCCGCAAACCACATGCCATTCGTACCCATCTCGGCTTCGTCTGGCACCAATATTACATCGTCAAAGTGGGCCTCTCCCACGTCCAAAATTTTATCGATTTCCCTCGCAGTCAACGTCGGAACATCACCATGTAATACTAATATCGACTCGGCACCTCTGGACGATAAATCGGCACATGCCGCGGACACTGCCTCGTTTAATCCTCGCAACTCCAGCTGCCGCTCATCGAGAAAAAGGGCCTGATACTTGGCGGCCAACATGGCGGCACACGGATCATCGGAAACCAGCATCACACCGGTGATGCGCGGATGGGCGCTAACAACCCAAAGTACATCCTCAACCATAGCCTGAGTCAAGCTACGTCTCTCGTGGGGCGCCAGAACGCCGGAAAGGCGACTTTTGGCCCTGACAAAATCCTTGCACGGCAGAACAACCCAGGTCATTACGGGGATCCCTTAATCAGATCAAGTACAAACCGCGCCAACCGCTTTTTATCATCCAGCGTGGTCATCATGGTATTTGTTACGGCTACCTCCAGCCCTAACTCCTCCAATGAATGTTTCAGTGTAACGTCTAGCTCATCAATCACAAAAGAATCCAGAAAATCCTCGTAATGGCGGCAAACTGAGGCAGCACTAACCTCCAGCCCCAATTCAGCTAACATCTTGGCTGCTGGACCCTTTATTGCAGCTCCCCCAACTATAGGGGATACAGCGATAATCTTTGCGGATGTTTTTTTGAGAGCATTTCTCAACCCCGGCAACCCCAAAATGGGGTCAACCGAAACAAATGGATTGGATGGGCAGATTATAACGGCACGCAGCGCGGGGTCTTCCAACATAGACATGACTTCCGGGTTCGGTGAAGCCCGATCAATACCACTAAACTCTATGCCTGAGACCGCGGGCTGGCACTGCCGCCTAACAAAATAATGCTGAAACTCCATTGGACCTTCATCAGTTAACACCACGGTCCCCACGGGCTGGTCGCTCATGGGCATGACTAAGTGCTCCACTCCCAACGCCAAGCCCAGTTGCCGACAAGCCTGTGAAAGCGTCTCGCCACGGCTCAGGGCCTGGGTGCGAAACAGGTGTGTGGCCAAATCGCGGTCACCCAATTGAAACCACGTTTCGCCGCCCAGGTTCGCCATGGCCTCCATCATTGACCAGGTTTCCGCGGCAAGCCCCCAACCTCGATCTGTGTCGTTCAACTGCGCAAGCCCATACAACACCGAATCAATATCGGGGCTAATATGTAAGCCGAGATGCTCAAAATCATCACCTGTGTTGACGACAAAACTGAGTTGATTCGCGCTCAACTCGCGCGCCAGGCCAAGGGCCAGTTTCGCCCCGCCAACACCTCCGGAAATCGCCAAGACCTTAGAATCTGCCGCTAGATCACTCATTCGGGCTTACGCACTCTTTGTAGGATAGACGTGTGAATCATGTGTTCAGCGGAATAAATCCAGATCTCGTTCACGGATCAGCTCACTCGAACCACTAGGACTCGCCCCGAGTTTAGCGCCACGAATCACCACTACCGGCGTGGCCTCAGCACCCTGCCCCATAACAAAAGAGGCCGCTGCAGCCAACTCATCGGCGACAGCCGTGACCGTAACCTCCAGCGTGTTGCCCAGCAGGTCACTCTCTCCTATTTGATCTTTTAGTACCGCAAAACCGCTGCTACCGATGGTCATGCCGACCGTCCCATTACGCCATGCCCTGCCCGCACTATCATTGATGAGTACGTGCAAATCGACTCCCAACAGTTCCAGTAAACGCGAGCGCAGAGCAACTGCGCTCGCGTCGGGATTCTCAGGGAGTAACAAGACTTGCTCCTCCTCAGTTTGCTGTATATTTGATCTATCGATACCGGCATTCGCGTGCACATAACCGAGTTTATGCCGAACGATAATGACGCCTGGTCGACTCCGAACCACCTCGCTGGATTCCGCGAGGATCAACTCGATCAGTCGAGGGTCCTTGTCAACCAGACCCGCCAAACGGATTGCTTCTGCTCCCGGCGTCACAGAAGTCAATGCGACATAGCGGTCTTCAGCTTTTGAGACAACTTTCTGCGCGATGGCGATCACGTCGCCGTGTTGCGCGGCAATCTTATTCTGGGTCAGACCATCGGCGATCAGTCGCGCCAGATCATCTCCCGGATTGACCAGAGGAAATTCGCCCAACGGCAATAGTTGCATGCCCGCCATGGGGAATTAGCTATCGCCGTGTTCAATGCCGGTAATACGAATGCCCGCGTGACATTTATACTGTCTGTTTATGGTAATCAATACCGAGGTAAGGGCCTCAGCGGCCGCCGCATTATTAATGAGACCGGCGTGATAACCACGCATACCAGCGGCTTCAACCAAAGTAATGACCTCGCCCCGGGCAGCCTTGTCATTGCCGCAAACCAGTACGTCACAATCCATTCCCTGGCCTTCCTGCAAATGATGTGCAGCAACATTCTGAAAGGCTGATACGACGCGAACCCCTTCACCCAAAATATTCTGCGCAATTTCACCGGCTGAGCCCCCCTCGGGCAACTGCACCCGGCCAACCTTGGGTGGTATCAACGGAACCGTGACATCTATCAGTATTTTTCCTTCAAGCGCAGCTGCTACGTGCAGCAAGGTTTCTGCCTGATGGGCAAAGGGCACTGTAATTGCCACGATATCGGCGGCCATTGCCGCTGCCAAATTTTCGTCGGCTCGCACATTGATTTCGCCCAGTCCACGCTCGGCCATAACTTCACGCAGATCGGCAACAGCAAGCTCTGCCTTATCAATGGTTCTGGAGCCGATAATGACCTCGTAACCGGCTTGTGCCCAGCGTCGGGCCAGCCCCGTGCCAAGGTCACCTGTGCCACCCAAAATTGCCAATATGGGATTTTTTTCAGTCATAGTAGTTCTCAAGTAGGTAATATGAACAAAATATCTGGATAGACCGCAATAGTCATCATTCGTTTGAGGGCATATGTACATCTTCCACCGCAGCATATTATGTAATTGCGCTGGGTATAACAAGCGCGATAACCGTGTCATGATGTAACCCAAATCATGCAAACTGCCAGCGGAAAGCTACATATTGACCAAGTATTCTATCGGCCCCTCCTTCTGGCCTCGCGCGACTTTTGACACGCTGACCTCTCTGGCCGACTTTGATTTGTGGCGAACTTCCCATGAGCTACCCCACGGGCCCGTCACTATAGGCTCCGATTTTGTCGGGGTGAATATCGCCACCTCCGCCGATCCTCGCTGTGATGAATATGTACTTGAGCGGCTCCGCGAGTTAGACATCCGTCATGTACGCATGGATTACAGTTACTGCAGCATCAATAGCTATGCGGAGCGTTTGCTACACAGGCTATTGGCCGATGATTATCGAGTTATGCTCGACATCTTCCCACCCATACACGAAGCTCGGCGATTGTCTGTCGATATCGCCGTAGAGGAATGCTGGCGTCGATTTTGCCGCGAGGTGTTCGAAGCCTACGGCACCAAAGTGGATATTTTTGAGATTGGCAATACGCCCAACCGCGGCCGCTGGTCAGGTTTTGGTACGCGTGGTTACGTACTGGCGTGGGAAATCGCCAAAGAAGAAGCACTGGGTCACAAGTTGAAACTGGCGGGCCCAAATGTCTCTGACTTCGAGCCCCTGTATAACAAAATATTCCTGAGCGCGATGCGGCGCGCAGCCGGCCCTCCAGACATTCATACTGATAACCTCTTCGTCGAGCGAGTACTCGAACCGGAAGCGTACGACCATCGGGTACTCGGCACATGGGCAACTAATTTATTGCGCCTCAATCTTGTCAAGAAAGCCCGGGTGTTACGAAAGATTGGTGAGCAAAATGGGGTGGCCGAAACAATTTGCACCTATAAGTGCTGGACGACCAAGCGTTTGAATCGAATGTACGGCAATCCACAGGACAAAAAGGTCGATTACCTGGTTCGTTATCTGGTCCTGGCGTCTTTGAGTGGCGCACTCTCACGGGTATATTGGGGCCCGCTCATATGCTCCCGGGACGGCCTGATCGACAACAAGACAGAGGACTACCCCGTTATTGATCAGGTGAGCTTCTATAGAGAGGTCACTGGCGTACTGGATAATTTTAGTCCCACTCCCGGCTTTACGGCGTTAAAATTTCTCGGAGGTCGCATGCGCGGTAGCCGCTGTCTGCAGGCGGTAAGTGCAGAAAACGGTCTCTCGCATTTTATATTTGAAAGCGCTGACGGTCGTGAATTTCATCTGTGCTGGTGTAGAGATCGACAAGTATTTTCACTGGCAGATATTTACACTCAAAATCAACTGGAAGAAGTCACCTTCAGAAACGCTTGCGGGGACACCCTCGATCAGGGTTCCCGTATGGTAACTGAGCATCCTCTTTACATAGACTTCCCGACCACCCACCCCGATGCGCGACCCGGGATCCCGACCCGGGAGGCACTTGCCAACGTTGCGAACTACGGTAAGGACGGAACAGTGTTTATCAACTCTGTACAGTGGCAAACAGAGGCTTGGAAACAAGATAACTGGATAGGGGCTTTCGCTCTGGACGCAAAGTTCGATGCCAATCTAGGTAATACCTTATCGCCAGCACTGCTTCAGAATATACCAATCGAAGAAGTCCTGCGCGATACGCGCAATCGAATCTGGAATATCGCGCACCCCGCCAACGACGGACGAAAATTGGCAGTCAAGCTCAATCGGGTCATCGGTTTAAAGCGGCTGAGCTATCGATTCCGGCTCAGTAAAGGCAAGCGGCATTGGAACAACGCCTGCGAACTCCTCCATCGCGGTATTGCTACCCCGGCACCTGTGGCTTTTTATGAGCAGTGCCAGAACTCCAGCATAGAGGACAGCTACTACATCTGCGAATATAAACCCGACGCCTTTTCGACGCGGGCAGTTTACTCGGCCTTTAAGCAGGGCGATGAACTCTATAGAAACCGAACTCAGGCGCAATGGCTGAAGTTGCTGGCTACATTCATTTCGAATATGCACAATCGACGAATCGTGCATCGCGATCTGTCTGCTGGCAACATCTTGTTCACCGAAGAAGAGAGCGGCGAAATAAGCCCGTGGCTAATCGATATAGGTCGAGCACAGGTGTCGAATAGAAAGCTAAGTAGGCCGCGTCGATTGGTGGATTTAATGCGTATTTGTTACAAGTTGGAATGGCGCGAGCGCGAAATTTTTATCGACT
>JBLHKV010000162.1:0-9076 GCA_047618115.1 Halieaceae bacterium
ATGCGCGATAACAACTTTGTCTACGCGGCTGGTACAACTCAGCATGCCCCCTTTCAGGTCATTGACGATCTAGTCGCACTTGGCTTTCCTGGTAATGTCGCAGTTGCCTATGACATTCAATTTCATCGCTATCTAGTGGCTGGAGATCGGGTTCACCATTTCAAAACTGTGGAAAGTATCAGTGAACTGAAAATCACTGCACTAGGGGAGGGGTATTTTTTTACCGATAGGGAAGAGTACTTTGATCAGAACGACGAGTTGTTCGCCGAGGCCAAAATCACCTACTTCCAGTATCGACCTACAAACCCCAAGCCCGCAAAGATTAATGTGGGTCAGCCTGCGACGAGCCCTGTGGACACTGACCTAAACCTTGAGGTGGTGGCCCCTCACTTTGACCTCCATTCCTCGCGTTCAGGTGACGGCTTGCCGAGGAAAGAAGTTCCAATTACCCACGCTTTAATTGTCGGTGGGGCGCTGGCCGGGCAGGACTTTACTGCGGTGCACCACAATTTACCTGCCGCACAAGCTGCTGGAACCCAAGATATTTTCATGAATATTCTGACTACAGGTGGTCTTACGACAAGTTATCTGACCGGGTGGGCAGGCCCTTCCTGTCGGCTTGAACGGCTGGTATTAAAGCTTATGGGGCCAAATTTTCCAGGTGACACGATGGTCTATTCGGGTGCTATCGATACACTTCAACAGACAACAGATGGAGTTTCGGTGGAAGTGAGCTTCGCCGGTCACAACGCCCGCGGTCCACATGTTACAGGTTGTGCTACGCTTCAAATTGGTACGTAAGTAGTGATGAATTTTGTAATTTTTATCGATAAACAGTGAGAGGTATTCATGGGTAGGCGTTTTGAAGGCAAGGTGGCAATCGTCACTGGGGGAAGTTTAGGTATCGGCAGAAGCTGTGTGCTCCAATTGGCTCGAGAAGGGGCTACTGTAGTGGCCTGTGCCCGACGTAAACCAAAACTTGATGAGCTCGGCGATGCCGTCGCCGCACTCGGAGGAAAATTTAAGGGTGTCGGTCTCGACGTTAACGATATTGAAGGATTTGCCGCTCTAATTAATGCTACAGCGGAGCAATTTGGTCGTCTGGATGTACTTATCAACAACGCACCATCCGTCAAGGGTGGTTTAGTTTTGGATCAAACGATTGAAGACTGGAGATCGAATTTTACAGCATCTGTAGACAGTGTCTTTGTCGGTTGCAGAGAGGCCATGCGCATCATGCAGCGGCAGGGTTCTGGCTCTATCGTTAATGTTTCGTCTGTTAGCAGCTTGCGGGCTGGTATAGCTGCTGCTGCTTATTCGGCTTCAAAGGCTGCTGTCAATCAATTCACAGCCTGTGCTGCAATGGAAGCAGCGCCGTATAACGTGCGCTTAAATGTGGTGGCACCAGGATCTACGATGACGCCGGGAATGGAGGCGGCGACACGCAAGGATCGATCAATTCAAGATGGGATAGCCGGTTCAATCCCAATGAACAGGCACGGAAGTTCCGAAGAGATGGCCGAAGCGATTTGTTTTCTGGCCTCGGATCAGGCTTCGTTCATCACCGGGGTGGTTCTTCCGGTTGACGGTGGTAAGACGCCCCAAATGTATATTCCGGATTTTGACATTACCGCATTGAACAATGTAGCCACCCCTTGAATTTTGGGGACAGTTTACTTAATTAATTATGGGGACAGTTTACTTAATTATGAGAATTTCAACTTCTGAAAAATTCTCATAATTAAGTAAACTGTCCCCATAATTAATTAAGTAAACTGTCCCCAAAATTAGGCAAAAAAAAGCCCTCACTAGGAGGGCTGGGTACCGGAATAATCCGGTTAACTGCAGGTTGTTACGTGATTAGGCAGCTTTCTTGGTGGGGATTAGCTTTTCCTTCACACTCTCAACGGTTCCCTCAACGCGATCCTGGATCTTGTTGAATTGGGCTTTAACGTCGTCAACAACTTCGTCTATCTCGAGAACTTCAGGCATTTCGATTTTGTCGAAACGCTTGTTCATTGCAACGCGAAGCTTAACGCCACGCTTTTCAAGTTCTTTGACTCGCTTACCGTTGTCTTTGCGTGCGCTTTCAACGTTCTCACGGATTGAGTCGATACCTTTACCGATAACGCCCAGGTAAACATTCACGGCTTTCTCTGCGGAATTTTTCAAAGAAAATTCAGTAGTCTTTGCAGCGACTTTTTTGGGAGCTGCTTTCTTCGCAGTAGCTTTCTTCACAGGTGCTTTCTTTGCGGTTGCTTTCTTTACAGTAGCCATGATGTCTTCCTCTGTAGATTGTGGTGTTGTTCGCTCTTGGGCTGTGTGTTTTCAGCCATTGGTGAGGAAGATACCCACAAAAATTAGAATTCACTGCCTAATAATCAAAAATAATGAGATTTTTGTAGAGAAAGTTAAATTACTGCAGATTAAGCGCAATTAAACACGCTGATGAGAGCCTGCAACAAGGTGCCAAGCGGGTCTAAGCGTGGCCATTGCCACGGAACCACGCGACGGCATCTTCTATAGCCTGTTCAATCGGGGTTTGGGGCAGGCCGAGCTCAGTCAGTGCCTTGCTGGGATCGACGTAGCAGTCCTGGAGGGTGAAAAGTGTGTTCTTGTAAGTTGTCATAGGTGCTCGCCCGGTAATTTTGGAGGCGAACTCCATAACTTTGGCTACGCGCAGCATCATCGTAGCTGAAATTTCTTTGGCGGCTACACCTTCGATACCTGCGATTCGACCCACCAGTTGCAGGAACTCGCGATTGCTCATATTGCCGTCTTTGTTGGCCAATAAATATGATTCTCCGATACGCCCTTTTTCCATGGCCAGCACGTGCCCCGCGGCCACGTCTCGAACGTCGACGGCGCAGACGCCTCCTTTCCAATAGTTCTTCATCTTTCCCTGTAGTGTAGAGATTATTAGGGTGCCCGTAGGCGTCGGCATGCGGTCTCCGGGCCCAAAGGGCAGGCCTGGCATGACCATGGTAGCTGGCAGGCCCTCGGCTACTAAGCCCTTAACCATTTGATGGGCTATGTATTTGGACAGAATGTACTCGCTGCCAAATTCCCAGCTGTCGAAAGGGGTCGTTTCGGTTGCCAACTCGCCACTAGCCGCGACACCAATTGCAGCGATGCTACTGGTAAAGACAACCTTTTCAATGTTTGTTTTCATAGCCGCGCGCAGCAGAGCCTCGGCACCCTGAACGTTAATTTTGTAGTGCAGATTGGGGTCCTTGGTCCAAATGGCGAACAAGGCGGCTAGGTGGAACAGCTTGTCGATACCCGCAACCGCACTCTCCAGCGAGGCTGTATCCAACAAGTTGCCCTCGACGATTTCAACTTCCATACCATCCAGCGGTGACCTGTCTTCGCCCGGCATTACCATCACTCGCACATCGTATCCTCGCTCCAGACACAATCTGGTTACGTGGTTACCGATAAAACCAGTGGCTCCAGTAATTAAAGTCTTGCTCATAGCTCGCCCTTGGATAGATTATTGCTACTCAGAATTTGCGACCAAGTTGATCACGACACAGGAGGAAATACCACTAAGTAATCAGCATTCTTGTTCAAATCCCTATACCCACAGTGTTTTCTTCTCTCGGTGTTTGCCGGTGGCGGAAATCACATACTCCTCTTATTCAGTGGGTTGGCCACGATGATTGTAAACTTGGTTTACATGCTTAGTACTTATGAGATTTTCTACTCGCCGTACTAGGGGTTTGGAGCCTGTATTTGATATTCTGTATACATATGAAACGAGACAAGCTTATGACTCCGGAAGATCAGCAGGCCTTTGAGGCAAAAATTCAGTCCTTTGTTGGACGCGAAGTATGTCCCCCGACTCCCGCCGAAGATAATGTCAGTCGTGCCATGATTCGCCATTGGGCAGAGATCATGGGCGATGCCAATCCAGCCTATCTAGATGAGAAATGGGCGGCCGATAGTAATCGTGGCAGAACTATTTCGCCGCCAGCGATGATGTATGTGTGGAATCAGGAAGGCTATGCGGTCACCACGCAGAGAGCTCCCGATGCACTATCTGACCTGGTGCAGACATTTACCGATTCTGGATTCACCGGCGTTCTAGGTACGAATGTTAAACAGGAGTACTTTAAAGAGATAAGTGTTGGCGATCACGTCACGATGACCATGGTTATTGATAGTGTCTCTGAGAGAAAAACTACTGCGCGCGGAATCGGATATTTCCTTGAAACCCTGGCCATCTTCACCGACCAACACGGCGATAAAATTGGTATCCAGAGTTTTCGGGTTTTCAAATTCATTCCGCCTGCGGGTACAACCGAGGTCAAACCGGAGGGCCCTGCCAAACTGGAGGTGCCAACTCGGATAAACTCGCCGCGAGGTCACGACAACAAATGGTGGTGGGAGGCCTGCGACGATGGCAGGGTCTTGATCCAACGTTGCAGTGAATGCCAGACCCTCCGTCATCCACCGCGACCCATGTGCGGTGAATGTCAGTCCATGGGTTGGGATTCTATTGAATCGACCTTGATAGGTGAGGTTCTCAGCTACACCCAAATCCATCACCCCAGAATCCCAGGTTATCAATATCCGTTGGTGTGTGCCGTGATAAAACTGGAGGAGGGCACCAACCTGATTTCAAATATCGTGGGGTGCGATCCCGAGCAGATAAGCATAGGCATGAACGTTAAGGGAAGGGTCGAGCGAATCGATGAGAAGACTGTGCTGCCGCAATTTTACCCCGCCGATCACGAATTCAGTTGAGCAAATGAAATGAGTAAATTTGAAACGGTAAATTTTTCTTCGGTAAGTGTGGGCGATAAGTTGCCAGCGTTGCAGATAGATGTAAGCTCCGGCCTCATAGTCACTGGAGCTCTTGCATGTCGTGACTTTGAAAGAGTGCACCACGACAAGTCGGTTGCACAGGCTGCCGGTCTTCCCGATGTTTTTATGAACATATTAACCAGTCAGGCTCTGATGACTCGCTATGCCACTGACTGGAGTGGCCCCGAGGCGATGGTGCGATCAATAGATATTAAACTTGGCGCTCCTAATATTCCGGGAATGGTTATGGTCATTAGCGGCGAGGTAGCTGCCAAAAACGAGGAGGCCGGTGTTGTCGATCTGGCCATCGTGGGCGAAAACAACGTTTGGGGAATGCACATGCAAGGAACAGTGCAGTTGGCGCTGCCAGGAGGAGATTAACTGTGGTCGCTAATATTAAGGACAAAGCCGTTATCGTCGGCGTGGGTAATACAGAATTCAGTAAGAATTCCGGTGTCTCTGAGCTTTCGCTCGCGGTACAAGCGGTAAAGATTGCGCTCGATGACGCCGGACTGGCGCCTTCCGATGTGGATGGCATGTGCACCTTCACGATGGACAGCAACGATGAGATCGAAGTTGCACGGGCGCTGGGCGTAGGCGATCTGACGTTCTACGGTCGTGCCCACTACGGAGGAGGAGCGGCTACCAGCACCTTACATCAGGCCTCGATGGCAATTGCTACGGGGATGGCTGAGACCGTGGTCTGTTACCGGGCGCTGAATGGGCGTTCGGGTCACCGATTCTCAGGAGGTGTGTCGGGCAACATTGTGACGGCGGACGCAATGCACTGGGGCTGGTATATGCCCTACGGCCTCCTAACGCCGGCAAGTTGGGTAGCGATGTTTACCCAGCGTTGGATGCAACTGACAGGCGTCACCAAGGATGCACTGTATGAAGTGGCCAAGACAACCAGGGATTACGGAGCGAACAATCCAGCCGCATTTTTCTATGGGGAAACATTTGATCGGGCTGAATACGATGCACAACGACCGATATGTGATCCGCTCCAGTTGTATGATTGCTGCCAGGAGAGCGACGGTGGATCTGCCGTAATTGTGACCACGCCCGAACGGGCTCGCGACCTAAAGCAACCGGGGGTGGCGATACGCGGCGTTGCACAGTGCGCGGCTAAAGATCAGGAACAAATGACTTCGTTTTATCGCGAGGAATTTGCTGGAATTCCCGAAATGGAGCATGCGGCCAGCGACGTCTACGCGATGAGTGGCATGAGCGCCGCCGATATCGATTGCGCCGTAATTTATGATGCGTTCAGTCCAATCGTACTCTGGCAACTCGAGGCGTGGGGGTTTTGTGGAAAAGGTGAGTCCGGCGATTTTGTTGCGGATGGAGCGCTGCGCCCGGGCGGAAGATTACCTACCAATACTCATGGCGGCCAGCTCAGTGAGGCCTATATTCATGGGGTGAACGGGATTGTTGAAGCAACACGACTGGTCCGCGGAACCTCTGTTAATCAGCCTGAAAAATCAATAGAACACGCTCTTGTCACTTCCGGGGTTGGCATTCCCACGGGAGGTGCTATTCTCGGTAAACTCTGAGCACAGTGATTTGAAGGGAGAGGGAAATGTCAGATTTTTTCGATCAGCTCGACAACAAACATATAGAATTTATTCGCGATCAGCATCTATTTTTCGTGGGAACCGCAGTAGCTGATGGCCGGGTGAATGTTTCACCAAAAGGAGTGGACAGCCTCAGGGTGCTAGATCCTTCGACGGTGCTATGGATGAATCTAACGGGTAGTGGCAATGAGACGGCAGGCCATATTCTCATCAACCCACGCATGACAATGATGTTTTGCTCATTTGACCGGCAACCGCTAATTTTACGTTTATATGGCCAGGCCGTAGCTATTCACGAGTACGATGAGGAGTGGGCGAATTGCACAGCCCAGTTTAGCAGTCAGACCGGTGCCAGACAGTTTTATCGACTCGCCATCGACCAGGTTCAAACATCCTGCGGCTATGCTGTACCATTTTATGACTATGGCGGCGAACGAGAGGCGTTGATCAAATTTGCAGACAAAAAAGGTCGCGATGGTATTAGGGACTATTGGGCTGAGAAGAATGTCGAAACTATCGACGGCATGCCAACTAAGGTACTTGGGGACAACTGAATGACTATGGTATTTGACAGCCCCGCCGACCTATTAACGCGGGTAGGAGCCCACCTCGGATACAGCGAGTGGCTACTGATTGACCAACCTCGAATTGATCTTTTTGCCGAAGCCACGGGGGACCACCAATGGATCCATGTGGATCCAGAACGCGCAGCAGACGGGCCGTTTGGCGCTTGCATAGCACATGGCTACTTGACGCTTTCGCTGGCCAATTTGTTTTTGCCACAACTCATCGATGTTCAAGCGATATCGATGGGAGTAAATATAGGTTCAGATAAAATGCGCTTTCCCGCCCCGGTGCCTGTGGGCTCTAGAATTAGAGGCGGGGGGGAATTGATTTCCGCAGAGGAAGTGAAAGGAGGGGTTCAGTCTGTAGTACGTATTACGATCGAGATAGAAGGCGCTGAAAAGCCAGCCTGCGTCGTCGATACGATTTCTAGATACTTTCCCGAATAGGCCGCCGCTGCCCTAGCGGTGAGATGGCATTCCCAATCCGTGGGTTGCCACCAGGCCACGCAAAACCTCGACTACGCCACCCCCGAAGGTATTGATCAATCCACGTCGGTATTCATGCTCGAGGTCGCCCATTAATACTGTGCCTGGGCTGTCTCCGGGCACCAGTGAGTTGGGGCCCACAATATCCATTATCATTCGGCAGACCTCCAGCAGGATTTCTGTTGAGTAGACTTTTATGGCAGAGGGATAGACGGGGTCCGGTTCACCCTGATCCAGCTGCCACGCCATTCGCGAATTCATTATGCGCATGGCTTCCAGGTTTGCGTGTACCTCGGCAAGGTTGCGCTGCACAGACGGGTCGTCTATGACCCGAAGACCCTCTTTTCCCCGAGGCTCCCGTGCCCATTGCAGTGCAAGGTTGTACAGCTTCCAGCACTGAATGCCCCAAGCGGCCAAACCGACCCGTTCGTGATTAAGTTGACTGGTAATCAGGCGCCATCCGCCGTTTTCGTGTCCAATAATCATGTCGGTGGGCACCCGAACGTCCTCGTAGAAAGACATATTAGTCATTACGGAGCCAACAGTGTGGATCGGTGAGAACGAAAAACCGGGATCCTTTGTATCGACAACGAGGATAGATATACCTTTATGTTTTGGTGCATCTGGATCTGTCCTCGCTGCCAAGAAAACATAATCAGCCGCCTCAGCGGCGCTGGTAAACGCCTTACTGCCGTTCACCACGTATTCATCCCCGACTTTTTCTGCCTTGGTTTGAAGTGATGCAAGGTCGGTTCCTGCACTCGGTTCGGTGTAACCAATACAGAAGTGAGTTTCACCAGCGGCAATACCCGGCAGAAAGCGTTGCTTCTGCTCTTCGGTACCATGCGCCATGATGGCGGGCCCGACGGTGTTCAAGGTTACAAAGGGGGTAGGGGCGCACGCCATCAGCGCTTCTTCGTAGCGGATCAGTTGCTCGCTTTGAGTTAACCCCTGGCCGCCATACTCTTTTGGCCATCCCATTGCGAGCATGCCATCTTTGCCTTGCTGGAGAATCAGGTCCTTATATAGGTCGCCTCCCTCTGCGTTTCTTAATGCTTCTCGATATTCTGGTTTTATCAGTGCTGAAAAATAGTCACGAAGCTCTCTGCGCAATTTTTTGTGGCTGTCTGTGTAGTCGACGAACATAGCAAGTTGCTCTGTAGGTTTATGGAATTTTTTATGAGTTGTATATTTTATTGATTTTGAATTCAAATTCAACTATTTTAACGTCTAATTTACTGCGACTGCCCTAATGACAATAGATGTAACAGAATTTGATGCTGCCCAGACTCGCAGTACCCGAGGCGCCAAATCCAGAGCCAAGCTGAAGGGCGCTGCGTTAAACGTACTGGAAAGAGAAGGTTACCACCGCATGAAAATAGCGGATGTAACGCGGGAAGCGGGTGTTGCACAAGGGTTGTTCTATCACTATTTCCCCGATCTGAAATCTTTAACCCTCGAGGTATTGGGTGACTATGTCGCTCACGCTCAGGAATTCGAAAAAATTGAACGAGACGTCGCCAAAGGAGACTGGTACCAACGGATATACGCGCACAATAAGCTGGTAGTTAATAGCTATGCCAGGCGACCTGGGCTTATGCGCTGCCTTTTCCAGCTCGCCGACGAAGACGATGTATT